>JAEORY010000009.1 GCA_016840645.1 Candidatus Borrarchaeota archaeon
ATACAAACACTGAGAGAATATCTTCCCGAAAATAGTCCAAGAATTGTACGTCTAGAGCAAGAAATAAATAACAAAAAGCAATTAATAGATGAATTGAAAACAGGTTTAAAAGAATATTCCGGACAGATAATACCGTTAAATGAAATTCCGTATTTGACTACACAATATCTTGAATTAAAAAACGAGTTAGAAATAAAACAGTCGATATACAAAATGTTAAGAAATGAGTACGAAGCTGTGAAGATACAAGAAAATGATAACTCAAGAACCTTTCAGGTTATAGAACCCCCCGAATTGCTTGTCGTAAAAACTGGCCCAAAAAGATTACTAATATGTATAATAATGACCATAACTGTATTCGTACTATCGATATTTTTTTCATTTTTGAAGGAATACATTGAACGTATCAAGAAAGACCCTATTGAATCAAAAAAAATTGAACAAATGAAAAGTTTTATAAAAAATAGAAATTACTAAAAGTAATTAGATCAAAAATATTTTCATCAAGAAACATACATGAAAATTGTGTTTGTCGTTACAAGAGTAGATGAAATTGGTGGAGCGCAAATACATGTCCGTGACATGGCATGTAAATTATCTTCAGCAAGTAATAAAGTTTGGATTCTCTCTGGAAAGGGGATAGACCCTGCGTACTATCGTAAACTGTTGGAGCACAAAGTTATATTTGTAGAAATAGCCAGCTTAAAACGAAACATAAGTATTATACAAGATATAAAAGCATATAAAAAATTATATGAAATAATAAAACATATATGCCCGGATATATTATCATTACATTCATCCAAAGCAGGATTTATTGGTAGGATTATTGGTAAAAAGATCAATGTACGTACCGTTTTTACAGCACATGGATGGAGCTTTTCAGAAGGAGTTGGAACAATTCGTGAAAGAATATTCGTTTTAATCGAGAAATTCGCTGCTAGGTACGCGACAAAGATAATAAGCGTGTCCGAATATGACAAAAAAATAGCGGTTAGATATAGAATAACTAGAAATAACAATATTGTCGTAATTAGAAATGGTGTAAAAGATATTAGACTTGAACAGATAGCAAAGCCAGATATTGGAAAATGTAGACTGGTAATGACCGCAAGGTTTTCTCCTCCAAAAGATCATTCAATGTTGTTGAATACTCTTTCGAAAATAACAACCCTTGATTGGTACTTGGATCTAATAGGTACAGGAAGATCACTTTACAATATACAAAAATTAACGAAAAAATTAAAAATTGAAGGGAAAGTGTTTTTCCACGGACAAATAAGCGATGTTGAAGACATACTTAGTAAATCTTCAATATTTGTGATAGTCACTAAATGGGAAGGACTACCAAGAAGTATAATCGAGGCTATGAGGGCAGGATTACCTGTTGTAGCCAGTAAAGTAGGTGGAGTTCCAGAACTGGTGAAGCACGGAGTGAATGGATATCTCATTCCCCGTGGAGATAGTAGCGAGCTACTAAAAAGAGTTGAAGAATTGGTAGCTAACTGTAGGCTAAGAAGGTCTATGGGGTCTGAATCACGAACCATGTACGAAAAGAACTTTACTTTCCAGAGAATGTATTCAGAGACAGTGAAATTGTATAGAGAAATTTTAACGGATTAACTGTCGTGACTTTTCGAAAATTGTTCTTGTTAGTTGGTGATGTATTTTTTCTCTACCTTTCATTGGTATTGATGCTGCTAATTCGATTTCGAAGCAGTTTCTCATATTCAGTATGGTTAGATCATTTGTATCCATTTTCTGTGGTATTTTTAGTGTGGATCGTCATTTTTTACATCTGGGATATGTATAGTCTATCCTTCGAAAGGCAAAGAGAAAATTTTGTAAATGCGATGATCATGTGTCTTCTTGTGGCAATGGCCATGTTTTATGTTGCCTCGGGAACTAAAATTGCACCGAAAACAAATCTCTTGGTTACGTTTGGTGTTTATACCGTCTTTTTTTTCTCATGGAGATTGGTTTGCTCAAAAATTTTCTTGAGGATAGGTTCATTTATTCGTGTAGCTGTTGTTGGAATCGACAAATATACGATTGAAATAATAAATAAAATAAACAGCAATATTGAAAGCGGATATAAAGTCTACTACTGCATTGATCTTGCAAGCAGAAATAATACAAATACAGTTATTCCGCAGGACATTGAAGTAATAGATGACCTTAATAGTATATACAATTTAGTAAATAATCGCAATGTCGACTTAGTAATTGTCAGTAATGAACAATATTCTAAGAGATTTGAAATGCTTTATAAATTGATTACTTCCCGCGTGAGTGTATATCATATAACTTCATTTTGGGAAGAATATAATGAATCGATTCCAATTGAGGTGACGGATGACCTATGGTTTCTTGAAAATATAAGAGAAGATAAAAAGCGATTATTCGAAATAGCGAAAAGAGGAATGGATCTAGCTTTAGTTGCAATCATTATTCCGATGTTATTAGTTCTATCAATGTTTATCATAATTGCTATTAAACTCAGCAGTAAAGGTCCTGTACTTATTAATCAAAAAAGAGTCGGTAAGAACAACAGTTTGTTTGTTATGTATAAATTTCGTACAATGATTGAAAATGCAGAACAATACGGTCCCCAGTGGACTTCCGAGAACGATCAAAGGATCACCAAGTTTGGGAAAATACTCAGATTAACTAGACTAGATGAAATCCCGCAAATATATAACATAATTACGGGTACTATGAGTTTTGTCGGACCACGACCTGAAAGACCGGAATTTGTTAAAAGCCTATCAACACAGATTCCACATTACAATTTTAGACATTTCGCAAAACCGGGACTTACTGGCTGGGCACAGATTCATATTCCCTATGCTTCTTCAGTATCGGATTCAGCAAAAAAGTTAGAATATGATCTATATTATATAAAAAATAGATCAGTTCTATTGGATGTAAAAATTATACTAAGAACAGTAACAGTAATATTAAAAAGAAAGGGCCGGTAAGCATAAGAGAGTAAAACGGTGTTAAAAGCTGTAGAAGAAATTAGTCGCAGGTCGATTGCTACCAGTTACCATATATTATTCTTCGCCACACTCGCTTTTCTAGCAATTTTCCATATTCCGCTGCTTTGGGTTCGAGAAAATGCAATAGGGTTGTTTGATATAATGGTAATTGGTGGATACGTATTATTAATAGTAGCAATAAGTGTAGGGCAGCATATTGAGCTAGGCGATATTTGGAAGGAGTATTTGCTTATAGCACTTTTCTATTCAGGGTATCTTTTTTTTAGTTACTTATTAAACTTCAATAGAACGGCTCAACCTTTTCTTATAATCATAAAATATATTGAAAACACATTTTTTTTATTGCTATTAGTGTTTCATTTCGAGACAAAAGGAGAAAGTCTCGAACGTACAGTAAAAATTGTACATTTTCTTCTTGTAATTTTGGTTTTATATCAGTTGTATCACTATTTCACAGGGACTCCTGTTGTATCGTTTGACAAACCTTGGTTGAGAATTGGTCTTCCATTTATGCCAGGCACATCATCTAATCCTGCAGGATTCATTCTGGCAATTTCTGTAATTTTACACATATCGGTATTTATTAAAATTGAGAAAAAAAAACTGATACCATTAATAACACTTCTATTAACTTTAGTAGCGTTGATCTTTACAATTTCGAGAACAAACGTTTTTGGTCTATTAATAGTTTTATTGGCTTATTCGTTTACAAACATCTTTAAGGATAAGCGAGCGATTATTATTGGCTCGCTGATTGTCGTAGCTACTTTTATAATTTTTAGTATTGTCTCGCGATCCGATTTCGCTAGAACAGGTAAAATTAATACATTCATACAATTACTAAGAAATCCATCAAGGATATTTCAGGAAGGCTCTTTCATGATTCGATATACCGGAGCTTGGCCGGAGGCATACAGACAGTGGACTGAAAATATAGTTACTATAATTTTTGGTAAAGGGATCGGATACATGTCTGTTGTGGATGGAACGTTTCTAAGGCTATTAGCCAATCAGGGAGTAATCGGTTTACTATTTTTTTTCTATATATGGTTCGGTTTTTTTCTACTAAGATTTGGAAGACATAAATGGTTGAGGACGACTTTGCTTTTTGTGTTTATAAATGGAATTACTGGTGACACACTAATTGTAAGCTTTCGCACGATTCAGATATACATTGTTCTAATTCTAACACTTGTATACTCACTGGATTATCTAGAAAAGAAAAAGGGTGAAGGATATGCATAATGTGTTAGTGACAGGAGCTGCAGGATTTATAGGCCATAAAACAACTGAATATCTGCTGAAAGCTGGTTACAGGGTAATAGGAATAGATAATTTAAACGACTATTATGATAAGAAGTTGAAAGAATACCGAATTGAAATACTAATTGAGAATCCGTATTTTAAATTTATTATGCAAGACGTCGAAGACGAAAATGGTTTATCATCAATATACAAAAAATATGAATTTCAGGCGGTCGTTCACCTGGCGGCAAGAGCTGGGGTTAGATATAGCTTGGAAAATCCAAGTGTATATCTGACAACAAATGCTTTGGGAACGTTGAATGTACTTGAATCAATGAAACGATACAAAGTACATAAAATTGTACTTGCGTCAACGTCATCTTTGTACGCAGGACAACCTCTTCCATTTTCAGAAGAGCTACCTGTAAACACCCCAATATCACCATATGCTGCTACAAAAAAGGCTGCCGAAGTTCTGGCATACTCGTATCATTATCTTTTTGATCTAGATGTGACTGTTGTGAGATATTTTACGGTGTATGGTCCTGCTGGCAGACCGGATATGAGTATCTTTCGGTTTATAAAATGGATCGATGAAGGCAAACCAATCAATCTCTACGGTGATGGTTCGCAGAAACGGGATTTTACCTATGTCGATGATATAGCCGATGGTACAATTAAGGCACTAAAGAATGTAGGATTTGAAATTATTAATCTGGGGGGAGGAAGGAACCCAATTTCACTGAATACCGTAATAGAGAAAATCGAGCAATATCTAGGGAAGAAAGCAGTCATTGAGCGGAAGCCGTTCAAGAAAGAGGATATTGAAGTAACCTGGGCTGATATAGATAAAGCGAAGAAAATGTTGGATTGGGACCCGAAAGTACAGTTTGAGGACGGTTTACGCAGAACCGTCGAATGG
Organism: Candidatus Borrarchaeota archaeon; assembly: GCA_016840645.1. The sequence goes on from JAEORY010000009.1 coordinate 5,170, forward strand.
CACATTGAAAATCGACATTGGTTGAAAAATGTATCTGTCTAACGCTAATTCAAGCATTCTAGGTAAAAAAGGATAATTAACAAGTGAAAAAGAAAGCTCTTATCACCGGCGTTACAGGGCAAGATGGTGCCTACTTGACTGAATTCCTTCTTGGAAAGGATTATGAAGTTCATGGAATAAAAAGAAGGGCATCATCTTTCAACACGGAACGAATCGATCACCTCTATCAGGATCCACATGATAAGAACATATCGTTTTTCCTACACTACGGTGACCTCACGGATTCTACCAATCTAATACGCATCATCCAGGAAGTAAAACCGAACGAAATCTACAATCTTGGCGCCCAGAGTCATGTGAAGGTGTCCTTCGAGACTCCATTATACACTGCAGAATCGGATGCAGTTGGAACACTTCGACTTTTAGAAGCGATTAGGATTCTAGGATTGGAAAAGCAAGTTAGGTTCTACCAGGCTTCCACGAGCGAATTGTACGGAAAAGTTTTGGAAACACCCCAGAACGAGAATACACCGTTCTATCCTAGAAGCCCTTATTCCGCGGCCAAGCTCTACTCATACTGGATCACGGTAAATTATAGAGAAGCCTATGGAATGTATGCTGTCAATGGTATCCTATTTAACCACGAGAGTCCACGAAGAGGGGAAACCTTTGTGACCCGTAAGATTACCAGGGCTGCGGCTCGCATCAAACTGGGTCTGCAAGAAAAGTTGTTTCTCGGAAATGTAAATGCGAAGAGGGACTGGGGATTTGCCGGGGACTATGTCGAAGCCATGTGGCGCATGCTACAGTACTACGAACCAAATGATTTTGTGATTGCTACAGGAGAGAGCCATAGCGTTCGGGAGTTCGTCGAACTTGCCTTTCGTGAGGTAGGAATTAATATCGAATGGAAAGGCAAAGATCTGAACGAGAAAGGCTACGATGGAGCTACCGGCAAGATATTGGTCGAGGTCGATCCGCACTACTTCAGACCTACCGAAGTAGATGTACTGCTGGGTGACTACTCAAAAGCAAAGGCCAAGCTTAATTGGGAACCAAAGGTCAGTTTTGCAGAGCTTGTTCGAATGATGGTACAAGCCGATATCGAAGCGAATGAGAAAGAGCTCTATCTTAAAAAAGGTGGCTACAGGGTACAAAACTATTTTGAATAGCAGACATCAATTATGAACAAAACTGATAAGATTTATGTTGCCGGGCATCGAGGCCTTGTTGGATCGGCAATAGTGCGTACATTACAGAATAAGGGTTATAAAAATCTAATATTACAAACTAGGCAGGAGCTTGATCTGTGCAGGCAGGACCGGGTAGAAGCTTTTTTCCAAAAGCAGAAGCCGGATTATGTTTTCCTGGCGGCGGCAAAGGTGGGAGGCATTTGGGCGAATTCGACCTATAAGGCCCAGTTTATCTACGATAATCTGATGATCTCCGCTAACGTCATTCAGGCGGCATACAAATATGAAGTGAAAAAACTCTTGAATCTGGGTTCTTCTTGTATCTATCCAAAACTGGCGCCGCAGCCTTTAAAAGAGGAATATCTGCTTACGGATTCGTTGGAAACGACAAATGAGCCTTATGCCATCGCAAAAATCGCTGCCATCAAACTCTGTCGGTACTTTAACGAACAGTATGAAACGAACTTCATTTCTGCGATGCCAACGAATCTATACGGACCCAATGACAATTTCGATCCGATGACATCACACGTTCTCCCAGGAGTGATTCGCAAGATTCATGAAGCCAAGATGGAAAACAATGATGTGAAATTATGGGGTACCGGATCACCCAAGCGAGAGTTCCTTTATGTGGACGACGCAGCCGATGCTTTGGTATTCCTCATGGAAAACTACGATCAAAGTCAGATCGGCGAGTTTATCAACCTCGGCACGGGGCAGGATATTTCTATCCGAGATTTGGCTTCCCTGATCGCTGATATTATAAGATTTGATGGACAAATAGAATGGGATACCAGAAAGCCCGACGGTACGCCCCGCAAACTCCTGGACGTGTCGAGGTTAGCAACGCTCGGCTGGCAGGCAAAAACCAGTCTCGAGGAAGGTATTCGCAAGACATACGACTGGTTTATACGTAACCTTGTAACCGCTACGTAATCCACGAAAATCGTGAAGATAAACTTTTCCCAGGGTTTAAAACGTTACACTCTAAATACAAGCTGGTTGCTCGTTGAGCAAGTGGTCCGGATGGTAACCAGCTTCGTTATTGGAATCTACATCGCACGATATCTGGGACCATCACGATATGGCATTCTAAATTACGCACTAAGCTTCGTTGCCGTCATTTCTCCTATGGCTGGGTTCGGGTTGAAGAAGATCCTGATCCGCGAACTAGTAAATCAACCGGAGAATCGAAACAATCTACTCGGCACAGCTTTTGCCATCAGGTTGCTTGGATTTGTATTTCTTCTCGCTATCCTTGCTTCATCCCTCTCTGTGTTATCAAATGAACGGAGCACAAATCTACTGATACTCGTTATTGCGGCGGGAGTTCTCTTTCAATCCTTCGAAGTTGTCGATTATTACTTCCAATCGAAAGTATTGTCAAAATACATTGCATGGGTGCATCTTATGGCAACCATCCTAGCTACCGTCGCCAAGATAGTTCTTATGATCTTGAAGCTTCAGCTACTGTATTTCGCCTTGGTGATCAGTGGAGAGTATATTGTTAAAGCCATTGGTTATATAATCATCTATTCCTTTCAGAATATACGCATATTTCAGTGGCGTTTTAATAAAGCTGTCGCTTTAGGACTCTTAAAGAACGGCTGGCCATTGCTTCTAGCAGGTTTTGTAGGTGCTGTCCATCAACGCATCGACATAGTGTTAATCAAACAACTCACCGATAGTGAATCGGTTGGCTACTATTCTATCGCTGTAAAGCTGGTAGGCAGTTGGTATATTCTTGGGATGATTATTTGTCGTTCCCTTTTTCCGGCTATTGTGAATGCACGCAATGTTGGAGACTCATTATTTAATTATCGGCTGCAGCTGTTTTACGATTTGATGTTATGGATAAGTTTAGGAATCGCGGTGGCCGGGTTTATAGTTGCAGATCTGCTAATCACTTTTCTCTACGGACAAGCTTACGCACCGGCAGTCGGAGTATTAAAAATCTATATTTTCTCTTTACCCGCTACTTTTTTAAGTTTGGCTGGAAGCCAGTTCCTTGTCGCGGAAAATTTAATCAAACTGTCTCTATACAGAGGTATTTTCAGCACAATTACCAACGTAATTTTAAATTTAGTTTTAATTCCCCTTTTTGGGATAAAAGGAGCTGCCGTAGCTACTGTTATTTCCTATATGTCAACCAGCCTCTTTCTCCTGATTGCAGAAAAATCGAGATCCCAGGTTGTACTCATGATCCGTTCTTTCTATTTACCCGCAGCCATCAAGAGGATGATCGGCGTGTTATCCATTGATGGAGTGAGTCACAGATAAGCACTTAAATTACTATTCTGTAGAAAAACGAAAAAGATGAAGACCAAGAGGTTACAAAAAACATTGTTCAATTTGTTGGTACGAAATAATTGGATTTGGCCTAAATACAGGCTGCCTGGATGTTCAACCTATAACCATAGGCACTTGGTTGAGCTAAAGCTTCCGAACCAAATTAGAGGTTCTCTAATAGAGCATTTAGAACGGCTGGAGCGGAAAATCAAAAAGGCTATTTGCGATTCACATCCAATTTCGATCATTCGAGTAAGTGACGGTGAAGGCTACTTTTTAAAAGAACAGACCTTTGGTAACATCGGAAAACGGCATTTTCTCTCCCAGAATACTGCAAAGATTGATTATCCCAAATGGAAAGAACGCCTGGAAGAAAATGATGAAATATGCTTCGATCTTGTATGGAGCCTGCGCCGAATATATAAAGATATTCTGTCCAATCAGAAAAAGAACCTCCGGTGGGAATACTGTCCATTCGATGTAATTTATGCTGAAATAGCGACGAGGCGTTTTTTTAGTCTCACAAAGAATCATAAAGTTGGATTGATTGGAGCAGGAGCTAAACTCGAGTTAATACAAAATTTACTAAAATATCCTGAATACCGAAGATACATTGGCATTGAGGATTTTACACAGTACATACACGTTCCTCAGCGCGGAGCTTGTGATGAGGCAGAAGGAGTATATAGGAACATCATCGATCAAATTGGTGATAATCCGTGCGATATATACCTAGTTGGTATGGGCATCGCAAAGCTCTACATCCAATCGCAGTTGAAGAAAGAATTGCAGGTTTCCTTTCTCGATATTGGTTGCGGACTAGACGCTCTTGCCGGGATCATCCCAAATGATAAACCATTTTTCGGGGATTGGATCAATTACAGGATAGAGGGTTATAACTACAAAGATATTGATTTTCTTTCTAAAAAAAATCCATACGTTAAAGACAAAGTAGTGTACTTACAACCTAAAAAAGAATGACCTCCGAACAACCTCTAGTCAGTGTAAACATAGCAACCTATAATCGTTCTGAACTGTTACGAAAGTGCCTTGAGTCAGTTCTACGGCAAAGCTATACAAATCTTGAGATCAATATCGTTGATGACGGCTCGACTGATGACACTCAAACAGTGGTCCAAGAGTTTATGGTGAAGGATTCAAGAGTCAAATACATACGCCATCAGAAGAATATGGGAGTTGCTCACGCCAAAAATAGAGCTTACCAGGAGTGTACTGGAGTATATGTAGCCTTCATGGATGATGACGATGTTTGGATCGATCCAGATAAGCTGGCAAAGCAGGTTTATATCATGGAATCGAATCCAGGTATCGGAATAGTATGCAGCAATGTTAATATTCTAGGTCCTGACGGTCGTAGTCACGTTAAAACCATCGAGATGCCAAAATCATTAGTTCGACATATTTTACGTTATAACAGCATTATCTACAACTCTACCGTGTTGACTAGGCGGAGTATAATGGAGAAGACGAATGGTTTCGATTTGAATCTTTCCAGGGGTATTGACAGTGATTATTTTCGCTACTGTATAGTGAAGCTAGGCTACGATGTATATTTCATGAATGAAGTAACAGCTATATACCGTGAATACGGAAATGATAGGGTTACTCTTGTGGGAAGCAAGAATGCAATAAAGAAACTACTGCATTCGCATTTTTATACAATCCGAAAATATTTCGTTCAATTTTTAACACATCCCTTCGCACTTATGTTAAGAATGGCCAAGATATTGAAGTATACGATCAAGTACGTCAGGATATAAAAAGTTTTGCGTTAGCCATCCTCAAGATTCAATTTTTTCTTTATCACATATTCGGGGCGATTTTTTACCTCATCAAATATATTACCCATATATTTGCCTATAACACCAAGTGTTAAAAGCTGTACACCTGAAAAAAATACGATTGTTGTCAATATAGAAGCCCAACCCGAGGCCGATTGAACTGAAGGTGAAAGAACCGAGTAAAATATGTAGACGAGCAATATCAATCCAACTAGGATGCAGACTAATCCGAGGTAGACAATCATATCTAGTGGTTTTTTCGAGAAATATAAGATACCTGTAAATGCTAATCGGGCTAGCGTAATGGCTGAGAAACTGGTCTTTCCTCCAATTCTCTGATCTCGATTATAATAAAACGGTACTTGCTTGAATCCAAGCCAGGATATCAGTCCACGTACATACTTGTTCTTCTCTCCAAAATTTCTATATTCGTCTAAGATTTTCCGGTCTACCAGCTTGAAATCAGCGGAATCTACAGGTAACTCAATATATGACAGATTTCGCATGATGCGATAGAATATCTTTGAAGTAACTTTTTTGAAGAAACTCTCTTTTTTCCTTTTTTTTCTAACTCCAAATACGACATTACAATCATTATTGTCGTAAACCTGTAGCATTTCAGGAATCAATTCAGGTGGATCTTGCAGGTCTGCATCAAGAATAATAGCCAGATCCTTTGAACAATGATATAGACCAACCGACAGAGCAGTTTCTTTTCCGAAATTTCTAGATAAGCTGATCACTTTCACTTGTCTGTCTTGCTGCGATATCTTGGTTAGAATACCAAGAGTATTGTCAGTGCTGCCGTCATCAATGAAGATTATTTCAGATTGACTTGTTATTTCTTTTAGGACCCTCACTATTCTATTGTATGCTTTAGCAATTATTTCTTCCTCGTTATAACAAGGGACAATAGCAGAAATAGATTTGTCCATAGGTTGCACTCCAAACGAAAAACATGCTAGACGATACTAGAAAGTCTTTGTGTAGGATAATAGCATAATTCTATCAAATATATCCACCACCTTGGGGTTGTATAAAATACTACAAATAGGAGAATTTCGGTTCTTTGAATATCGTTTATGGTGGAAGAAAACAGAAACGTTTTAGTAATTCTAGATAGCTATAATTTGAACACTCTTGATAAAACACTAGGGTGTTTAACGGATACTACATTTCGACAATTAGAAACTTGGTCGATTCACGTAGTCGTTCTCAACACCGATTTTGATGTCGGCGGCTTAAATGGTATGAGCGCCCTGGAAAGTAGGTATCCTAATCTGTCTTTCGTTAAAATGCAGAGTTTTTCTAACAAAGATGCAAAAGCCGTGCAGCGTAGTAGCTCTATAGTGAAAGAATCATCAGCAGAAGTAGTAATAAGGATTTACAGAGAGGTGGAAAATCCAGCAGAGTTGCTATCGTCATTGCTCGATAAGATCAATACTGGTGCAGACATAATTTGGGGGATAAAAAAAACATCGGAAAAACAATCCTTTTCAATAGAAATACTAATAATGCTAATGCTTAAGAAACTTCATACTTTTTTGATACGGTTTCTGTTATTTTTTCCATTCAGAGAAGTTATAGCGATAAGAAATCCAATTGCTGATGTGAAGGCGATCCGTATTGGTGGTGCCTTTAGAGTCACAGATATCGATGACAATTATGTAAATCAGCCTAATTATGCACTTGAAGTAGACTATAACAAAATACAGTTGGGCTGCAAAGTAACAGAGGTACCTGCTTATGTAGAGGTAAGTTCGCTAAAAGAAGTGAAATGGAAGAATACGAGATACAGTGATCTTATTCTTACAGCCCTAAGGCTTAGATGGAGAGATGAATCTACAAAAAGATTCATGCGATTTGCTGTTGTAGGATTTACGGGATTTATTATAAATGCTACAAGTCTAGAGTTGTTTTCAAGGTCACAGTTGGTGAATAAAATCGCACAACTATTTTTTTTTCTTAGACAGATTAGATTTATTGGGGTAGTTGCGCATAGTACATCTTGGGCTGCAGCATTAGCAGCAGAATGTGCTATCATTAGCAATTATATTTGTAACAATTTTTGGACATTCTCAAAAAATCGACCTAAAAAATTGTTGAAGTTTGTTACAAATTTCTTGAAATTTAACGTTACATCTATCGGAGCTATAATACTACAATTTTTATTTGTCGGTTTTGCTACCTACATGATAGCTGATACACCTATTATCCGCCAAATATCTCTGATTATGACTGTCTTATTTGTGATTATACCGTATAACTGGTTTATCTATAATAGATATATTTGGAAAACTAAGGTTAAGAGCAAAACAAAATGACTAAATGGAGAAAAGTGATAGAACTTTTCATTGTTCTTATTATTTTTACTTCAGTCTGGTTTATTATAAATAATTCCTATTTAATAACCAGAGACGAAATGTACTATACGTACTATTCATTGTATTTCGATGCGTCAGAAACTGAAGATATACGCTACACAACTGAACACGATCTCTACACATTATCTATGCTGCCAGTATACAGGTTTATACAAAAAGCGGTGGTATTAATAGTTGGAAAGAATATTGTTGGTATTCGTTTACTTCTGCTGCTGTTTTCTCTCATCATGCTAACCGTTGTTTGGTGGGGGCATAACAAGAAATCTGCCTCTTTTATTTCGTTTGCTCTATTTACTTTTTTCATAATTGCTGATCCAAAAATGGAGTACTATCTACATAATGGAAGACCTGATTGGATCATTATGTGCATAGCAGTAATGATGTTTGTATTTATCGAAATGTATCTACAAAGTAAAAGAGAATTGTACCTTTATCTTGCAACGTTTACCACAGCTTTATCAACGGGTATATATTGGAATGGGCTACCGTTCTTAGGCGCATATGTAGTAGCAATATTGATTCTAATGTTAAAAAAAATCCTTAAATGGAAAACATTTCTATTCATTTGTATGCTTGCAGGTTCTACCTTTTTTGTTGTATTTGTACTGCCACTGATAAGCCAATGGCAGGTTTTCAAGGCGCTCATGGTGGGAGAAGGATTCCAGACCTCTGATTTAACAAGTGGACAAGCTTTCTATAGATATCCAAGATCTCTACTGCTGTTAATAGTAAAAGGCTTAACTAATGGAATTCAAATACTTCATGGTGTCATAGCTGCAGCATTTCTGTTTGTCTATATCATTTTAAGGTATAAAAGGAAATTGAGTGATTATTACCGGATTTTGTTTTTCATGCTTCTTGTAGTTTGTGTGGTTTATATTGTAATAGTTGCGGTACGCGGTCATGGTGAAGGGCGCTTTGTTAATTTTCTAATACCAATTCTATTTTTGTACTTCGCAGAAATGCTGGTTGTTCTTTTCACATCTATCGTAGGCAATCTTAGGTATATAAGAATGGCGGCAATAGTGTTTTTACTTATATTCGGGGTATTAAGCCTTGGAAGAACAGCACTATATACCTTGAACAATAGAGGACAGTGGCAAGCCTATAACGAATATTCAAAAGACATTAAGGCAACAATTGGAAAAGCTGAAGGTCGTGTTTTTACTACATTCGATTTCTGGCTAGCTTTAGAGCAATTTCCTAAGCTGTTTCTTGAAGTGACAAAGGATAATATCCTGTACAATTATGATGAAGTGAAAGATATGTTTGACCGCTATGATGTGAAATACGCACTGGTAGATGAACGGAGCAAGATGCGGATGTCTGGGAAACCAGATGATCATGGGATAGGAGGAATGTGGTACAGGCACTGGAAAGAGTTGTTGGATGCTGAGTTCGTAATGATCGGCACCGTGTATAACCAATACTACAGGCAAAATAAAGAACTTCATCCAAAAGATCTAAGAGGTTTCGAAACAGAGATTTGGAAAAGGAAGTAAAACTAAAGAATCTTGTCGGTGATAGGAGTACTACAATAAAAGTTGAATTTAAAAAACCTAGATACCAGAATAGAGAAAAGCAGTACACCTACCGTCACGGTATGTATCGCTACCTACAATAGAAAGAGTTCACTTCAGCATGCGATCGAATGTGTACGATTTCAGACTTGTCAAGATTACGAGCTGATCATCGTTGATGACTGTTCACAAGATGGAACAGATGAACTGTTATTAAAAAGATACAGAGAGGATCCGAAATTAATCAGAATTAGGCATTCTAGGAATAGAGGACTAGCAGCGGCGAGAAACACCGCCTTGAGAAACGCCAAGGGTAAATACTTCACTTTTCTCGATGACGATGATCGATGGGAAGAAGATTTTCTTGAGAGCTTTCTCAAGTTAGCACAAGGATACGACGAACAGTATTGCTTCTGCTGTGGGAATAGAATCTACAAAAAAGGCGGGGCGATAATATGTACTATTCCCAAAATGCACGGACCTCTTATTCATTACATCGTACAAGGGCACACCCCTCCGGTCGCGGCTCAGTTTTATTGCACCAGCCAGATTAAAAAAATAGGAGGATATGACGAGCGAATAAAGAGCGGTGTCGATCACGATCTATGGCTACGATTGGCATTTTCCGGGGCTTGGATAAAAGGATTACCAAAGTGCCTGGCTGAGGCGAATACGGATAAAAAAAGAATCAGTATGACTACGTCCTATGAGAATCGAGCGCATGGAATAGATAGATCATTAGAAATATGGAAACAACAAATTATTAACAACGTGGGAGTAGGATTTTATTGTCATTTTAGAAAGTGTTATAGGTACTATCTCTGTGAAAAGTTTTTTTTAATATCTCTATTGAAAGGCAGACTAATTGAAAGTGCATACTTTTTTCTCTCAAGCCCATTCAAGTGGAGAATTATACAAAAAACATTTATTAGTCTGTATTATGAATTACTGTTTAGATTTGGTTTGATTCAGGAGAAGAAAATCATCGACCGACCGCTTTTTCCAGGATACAAATTTGAACGTACAATCTCGTAGAATAGCGATTGTAATACCCACTTTCAAAGAGCACCAGCACGTTATGAACCTATTGAACGATCTGGAGAAACAGTCGTATCGTGATTTCATCATCCTGGTGGTCAACAGCAATCCTGATGATGAGACAAGTGAACTAATTAACAACTACCAAGGTAAAATGATAGTTCGTGAACTCAAAGCTCACCCTGGCCTGTATTGGACGGGCTCTGTCAACAAGGGACTTGACTGGATAAAAGAGAATGAAGGAGATGCTCTCGAATATTGTTTGTTTATAAATTGTGATACTAGGCTAAACAGTACGTTTATAGAAAACTATATAGAGGCGGCTAGAGAAAAACCGGAGGCGATACTCTGCTCAGCGATTTCACGCGGGGACCGCTACGATTCAAGCGGGGTGCGTATGAGGTCCTGGATGCTGTCAGTGACATCACATTATCTTATTGGATCAGTCAATTCGAAAAATAAGCATAATAGGTTTATTCCGGTGGATATGCTAGCAGGAAGGACGTTGCTGTTTCCTATAGATGCTTTGTATAGGGTGGGCAGACCTAACTCCGAAATGCTTCCTCACTACGGAGCGGATTATGAGTTCAGCGCTCGGGCCAAACGAATCGGATTCCCCTTATATGTTTTTACGGATATCACAGCAGAAGCCGACACGAGTAATACGGGCAAGAAGGCTTTTCAGATCGCGAGCACCCTTTCCAAGAGGCTTCGCTATCTTTTCGATATCCGCTCCCCCTTGAACATAAAATACCGGATTCGTTTTGCCAGGCTGACCTATCCGAAATATGCCGTTGCCAGTGGCATCATAACTTTGATTATAAAATCTTTAGTGGAAGTCTTTTTGGGCAAAACGAGTTATATTCTTTTGAAAAGGAAACATGTGTTAGATTGATTTTGTCTATACACGGAATGTTAAAGCGAGGGAATAAATGAAACTATTGATCACAGGCGGGGCCGGGAATGTTGGCTCGGTTATTACCAACGAAGCCCTGCGTAGAGGATATGCGGTACGAGTTATAGACGTATTGTGGTTCGAAAAGAAGGTACCCCTGGTTCATTACCAAAATCCCAATTATGAGTTTATAAGAGGGGACATTACAGATCAGGAAACCCTTGAGAAAACTCTTGATAGTGTGGATTTCGTAATCCACGCTGCTGCTGTTGTAGGAGATCCAGCCAGCAAAAAATTCCCAGAACTTACCAGACACATCAACCAAGAAGCTTCGATTAATCTTATTAACCGGGCTTCTCAAAACGGAGTGAAGGGAATCATTTTTCTTTCCACCTGCTCCAACTACGGAATAGTGGATGGCATGGCCCAGGAAGAGAGCGAGCTAAAGCCGCTTTCACTCTATGCGGAAACAAAGGTAAATGTGGAGCGCTACATTACAGACAAGTTAAAAGATCTGGATTGGGTGATTGGACGGATTTCCACAGTCTACGGCTCCTCGCCCAGAATGCGGTTCGATCTCACCGTAAACGACTTCACCATGAATGGATATCGGAATAAGTATCTGGATATCTTCCTGCCGCTCTCCTATAGACCCTACATCCACGTCTTCGACTTGGCACAGGTCATCTTAGGAATTGTTGAGGATTTTGACGGGGTAAAAAATAATGTATTCAATATTGGATTCCCGGGAGAGAACTACCAGAAGATCAAGATTGCAGAAGCCGTACGCAGGCATATATCTGATTTGAAAATTGAGATCGTCAAAGAAGGGGGAGATCTGAGGGACTACCAGGTAGATTTCTCAAAGCTACATAGATACATAAAAGTTCAGCGTACCTATGATGTGGATAAGGCCGTTCGAGAGATATTGGATATTCTACAGAAAGGGATCATCAAAGATTTTGATAATCCGATTTACTACAATACTTCGCCGGATATTTCAAACTAGAATCGAAACCTAAGGGAAATGAACGTTCAGAAACTCGACTCTATCGTGAGATTCATCCGTTCCCTCTATGGCCGAAACAATGGGTTTATCCCTTTGCATACACCGGTTTTTGGAGGCAATGAAAAGCGGTATCTCAATGATTGCATCGATACCGGCTTCGTTTCTTCTGTGGGCGCCTACGTTGATCGTTTTGAGCAGATGATACAGGAGTTAACCGGCATCCGGTATGCTGTGGCAACTGTCAACGGCACCGCTGCTTTGCAAATAGCTCTGCTTCTATCAGGTGTTAAGGAGAAAGAAGAGGTTATCACCCAGCCTATAACTTTCGTTGCGACTGTTAATGCAATACGATACTGCAGGGCAGAACCAGTATTCATCGATGTCGAAAGAAGGACTCTGGGCCTCTGTCCACAAAAGCTGGAAGAGTTCCTGGAGAAGAACACCGTACTAAAGGATAACGGTGGCTGCTACAACGCAACTTCTGGCCGCAGGATAGCCGCCTGCATGCCCATGCATGTTTTCGGCCATCCAGTACAAATAGATCGGATCGTTGAGGTGTGTAACCGTTACAACATCCCGATAGTCGAGGATGCAGCCGAGTCTATCGGCAGTATGTACAAGAACCGACATACAGGTGCCTTCGGTCTTGTCGGTGTCTTCAGCTTCAACGGCAATAAGACGGTGACAACCGGTGGCGGTGGAATGATCGTGACAAATGATGAGCAGATCACTAAAACCGCGAAGCATATAACCACAACGGCCAAGGTACCTCATGCCTGGGAATACGTCCATGATCAACTCGGCTACAATTACCGTCTGCCCAACATCAATGCGGCCTTGGGATGTGCACAGATCGAGCAGTTGCCCAAGTTTATAGAGCGAAAACGAGAAATTGCCCAAAAGTATCAAGAGTTCTTCGAAAAGATGGGCATTCCCTTTGTTTCGGAAATCGAGAAAAGCCGTTCGAATTATTGGTTAAATTCCATTCTTCTGAAGGACAGGGAGGAAAGGGAAGCTTTTCTTCGTTACACCAATGATAACAAAGTCATGACCCGACCGCTGTGGAGGACAATGACCCGGTTAGATATGTACAAGGATTGCCAGAGCTTCAAATTGGAGGAAGCCTATTGGTTGGAAGACAGGTTGGTGAACATCCCCAGCAGTGCCTGGATTTATCCCGACACATGATTGTACGGAGTAGGAGAATTGTTTGTATCGGATTGTAAAGCGCATTTTTGATTTCACTTCTTCTTTGCTGGTCCTTCTTATCCTTTCTCCGCTATTTCTTCTGGTGATGTTGATTCTCAGACTCACAGATGAGGGAAATGTTTTTTATATGCAGGAACGAGTAGGGCTCGACAACAGGGCCGTGAATATCTACAAATTTGTGACAATGCGAAGCAATAGCGAGCTATACGGCAGCATTACCAGGAAGGGGGATCCACGTATCCTTCCCGTAGGGAAATTCCTGAGAAACACCAAGATCAATGAGCTTCCTCAACTGCTGAATGTTCTCAAAGGTGAGCTTTCGATAGTCGGGCCTCGACCTTTATTCGAGGAGGGATTCCTGCTCTATCCTGAGGGGGTTCAAAAACAGATCTATATGGACAACAAACCAGGTCTGACAGGTATAGGATCACTTTTCTTCAGAAGTGAGGAAGAGATGCTCGAGAATCTTGGTGAAGACACTATGGCTGTCTACAAAGAGTATATCATGCCGGTCAAAGGTGAGTTGGAGCTCTGGTACCGACGGGAAAAAAACCTATGGATCGACTTGAAGATCGTGCTGCTGACAGCCCTTTCCCTTTTCGTTCCCCATCAAGATCTTCACTTAAAAGCTTTCAAGACCCTTCCCATTTCAGCAGTAGAGGGCTACAAGAATCTCAGAACCCGGATATCCTTAAGGCAGAACTAAATACAAGAGTCATGGAACCGGCCATAACGGTGATAATCCCTGTACGTAATGAAGAAAGCTATATCCGGAGGTGCTTGGACTCGGTTGTGGCCAACGATTATCCGACTCAGTGCCTGCAGGTCCTGGTTGTGGACGGGATGAGCAGCGATGGCACGCGGGAAATCATCAATGAGTACGTAAGGCGTCATCCATTCATGCAACTTATTGATAATCCGGATCGCACTGTTCCCCACGCTTTGAATCTTGGTATACGGCATAGTAGGGGAGAGTATATTATCCGCCTCGATGCTCACAGCGCTTACCCGCAAGATTATTTCACCAAGCTTATTGAGTGGCACCAGAGACTGAAGGCAGACAACCTAGGTGCGGTCTGTACTACCGCGGTGTTGGGTAAATCCAACAAAGCTCAAGCCATCAAGGAAGTTCTTTCCGATCCTTTAGGAGTGGGGAATTCTTACTTTCGAACCGGCTCTGATCGAATACGGGAAGTGGATACCGTTCCGTTTGGCTGCTACAGGCGGAAGGTATTCGACCGTTACGGGTATTTCGACGAGCGCCTTATCCGAAATCAGGACATTGAACTGAACAAGAGGATTATCGAGGAGGGAGGAAAGATCTACCTGGTTCCGGACATCACGTGCATTTACTATGCCAAGGATAGCCTAGTCGCCCTCTGGAAGAGCAGCTTCGCAAACGGCCTTTGGAATATTCTCACCGTTTATCTCACAAAAAAACCGGCAGCTCTCAGCTTTCGCCACTTTGTGCCCCTGTTGTTTTTACTCTCTTTGGTACTACCTGTACTGTTTTCAATCATCTTAAGAGACTCCCGCTGGTTGGTTGTGCCTATGCTCTCACTGATAAGCTATGTAACGTTGATGGGTTGGAAGAGCCTTAAGTTAGCCAGACAGGGAGTCTCATTTTATCACCTTTTCGTATCTTTCCTTGTGCTGCACTTCTCCTACGGCTGCGGATCGTTTCTAGGACTTTTCCGATTAGACTGTCTTCTAAGTAAGAAAAAAGACGGGATTGTCCAGGCTGTATCCGATAAAAATTGATGATTAAATATAGGGACATTGAATGGGCTTTGTATCACCAGGTTTTGATACCCGAAGTTCCTCCTCACCGAACTGTCAATATTTCCGTTGAGGAAGCCCGGTCACTGCAGCGGGATTCTCGAGCATACTTTGTCCGCTGGACAAGCAACTGGGATTGTGGTCGAGAAACGGAGTTTTGGTATGTAATCAAGGATGGATCAAGTTCTCTTGAAGAGTTGAGCGGAAACACGCGCAGCAAGGTCCGGAGGGGGCTGAAACACTGCAAGGTCAAAAAAGTGGATGCCCAATATCTTGCCGCTAATGCCTACGGGGTATATGCCAAAGCTTTCGAGCGATACGAAGACTACAAGAGACCGGTTGAGAAGGCCGTGTTCCAGAGGCAGATGTCAGAGCTTGAATATGGCAAAGCTTGGGAGTTCTGGGGTGTATGGAATCGTGATGATGAGCTTATCGCCTACAGTCAGAACAGGATCCAAGAATCCGTCTGCAATTATGCGACGGTCAAATTCGATCCGCAACATCTCCGGCTTTATCCCAGCTACGCACTATTCTTCGAAATGAATAAACATTACCTCAACGATCGTAATGTCGATTATGTGAATGATGGCGCTCGAGCACTTTCCCATGATACAAAAATACAAAGTTTTTTGATCCAGAAATTCAAGTTCCGAAAATCTTTCTGTATTCTTCATGTAGTGTATAGAGCAGATATCAAATTCTTGGTGGACATACTCTTTCCTATTCGGCGTGTGTTCTATAACACCAAATTCAGTTTTGCTGCGAAACTTGCTGTCCTTCTTCGGCATGAAGAGATCCGCAGAAGTCCTCTCAATAGCCTAACCTAATAAAACCAAAGCTCACCTTCTCTGTTTGCCATCCGATAAATAACACAAATAAATTCCCACAAACTACTGAGTAAAAATTTGAAAAGCCAGTCGATCCGCCTCAATTAATAGTGCCGGTGATCCCTTAGGTGCGAAAAAAGCGATCCCAGGCATATCCGGAGCTATCTGCTGAATCCACTTCATTTGTTTTTCTAGTTCTTCCGACGTATTTGCCCACCTCCAAAAACCTCCCCGATCTGCTTCTGGATCCTCATCGTTGATCCCAAGAGCTACTATCGTTTTATGAATGATTCCCGCTGTTCTCGCTATCCGCATATTCCGTGGAAGCAACCACTTGTAAAAGGACCTGCCGGAGAAATAAGCTTCCAGTATCACCAGGTCAGCTCCTTCAACGTAATACTGAGCCTGTTTTCTTGAAAGAGGACCTGAATGCCATACCGCTATATACAACTCCGGGCAAACAGACTTGGCTTGCACGAGCGCCTTACCAAGTTTGGCACTGAGTCTTGGTGTAAGCATGCCAAACTCGTCGATTCCTGTGCCTATAAAACCCTTTTTTGCCGGCGCGCACCACTTTCGTACCAGTTCGTGAATATCTTTTTCCCTCGCGAATACTCGGCCTCCCGCCCATTTTAGTGGAATAATCGATCGGCTGAGAAAGTAGTCCTGGGACCATTCGTATCCGCTTCTTTTACCGGATTCAGGCTTTTCAACCCAAACATGCGTCGTATAATGGGTTATATTGGTAAGTATCTGTGGGTAATCGCACCAGAACAGGATTACCGGTTGCTCATTATAGGGAGTGACATCTGGTGGTGGAGAGTTTATACATCCTGCAAACAGAACGCTGAAAAGAACAACAAGATATCTAGGCAAGAAGACTCCAGAGTTGAGCTTGCAAACTGGCACAATCACACTTCTTTTCGGGACCTCGGCCGCGTTTCATCTCTGTAAATCCTGTCTACCTCATGGTAGTGTGCTAAATTTCCTACATCGTAACAATTTAGTCTAAAAATATAGGCATATACTGGTTCTTTTGTTATCAACCATTGCGTAAAATATCCGGGAGCATCGGCGTTCCCACCATCTGCCAAGTACTGTCCAATACGGGGCAAAACCCGCCTGGGAAAGATGTAGAAAGCAACACTTTCTAGAGTGGATTTCGGATGGTTCGGCTTTTCTTCAAAGTCGATAATCCTATTATCTTCATCAACAACCACACAGCCCCTCTTGTGCCGAATCTGTTCCACGTCGTGAATATCATGAACCGTATTCAGTGTTTCCTGCTTCCAGCGAAAAGCACCCACAAAGTCGACCAACGTAAACTCGAACATCTTATCGGAGCAGAGGACAAGAAGATCGTCATCTAGCTCTTGCGATTCTACTACGTGCCACAGATCCGCCACGCTGCCGATTCTCTCTTCGTTGTTGCTCGTGCCATCATCTATAAGTACTATTTGCTGGATGTAAGCCGGCTGTGGCTGTGTATTGTAAGTTTTTCGCCAATTCTGAAACGTTTTGAAAAATTTGGAGTTGGTAACGATGTATATTTTGTCGATGTCCGAACAAGAACGGACCTTTTCGATGGTGTATTCAATAAGCGGCTTGCCGGCGATTGGCAGAAGGGACTTGGGAAAATTCTGTGTGAGCGGGTACAGACGTGTCGCGTAGCCGGCGGCTAATATAATGGCTTTCATTACCGCTGTGCTTTATAGTTTATAGTCTGCGATATTAACTCTCAGCATGGTAAAGCCCTCGTTTCTATAGGCCTGCTCCAATTCTTTGTAATGCGCATCGTCTGTAAATGTACCGATGGCCGCTCCTCCTGATCCTGTTTGTTTGGCATGGGCTCCGTGCTCTCGTGCGATTTCGATTAACCGCATGTTTGCCGGACCTATGGCGTACACCGATTTTCGAAGATCAAAATCTTTACTCAGGATTGGGCCAAGGGCTTCGTAATTCCCCGCTTCCAGAGCCGCTTTAGCTTCCACGACAAGGTCGGCTTTTTGACGCATTACATCAAGAACCCGGTTGTCGTGCTCCACCGAGGCCCTGTAGCGCATAATGTTGTGTACCGCACCGGAAGACTTGGACAGTTCTTCGTTGTAGACGATAAACAGGGGGGGAAGCAGCTGAGGATCGAGTTTTATGTAATCACCATGTAGATCATTATTTCTCTTATAAGCTTCCTTTGAGAAATCCATGTAGACCAACCCACCGTACACCACGACAACCCGGTCCTGCGGACCGGCACTGATGCCCAACTCCTCGGTTTCCGCATTCAAGATGATGTTCGGCTGAATCGGCTTGGGGATATCCTTTTCGCTGAGCTCGTAAAAC
>JAEORY010000395.1 GCA_016840645.1 Candidatus Borrarchaeota archaeon
GGTGTAGATGCTGAGAGAGGTGAACCGTTCTCCTGATTATCTCTGATACCATGATTAAGATACAGCTTCCCTAGATAGTTAATTGATCTTCTATCGAGATCTTTCAGTCCAGGTAGAAAGGTATCAATCGGCTTTCCTAGTTCTGATGAAAAGGTCTCTAAGATAGAAAATAATGGCTCATTTGAAACAATTGCCGATCTGTGTATATTAGCAAGGGTTTCAATTTTACCTAAAAATACCTTAGAAATGAGGTCCGAAACTTCATAAATTTCCTCTTTTTTCTCTTCTTTTTGAGGAATTTCTACTCCGTCGGCTTTAATATTATCTAAATTTTTGTTAACAAAGTTATCTAGAGAATTTTGTAAGTTATCATTTTCGTTCTCAGGATTTTGTTCTGAGGTTCGGTTCTCCATAATAACTTCCGATTTTGGTTCCCTGACAGAGTTAATGA
The DNA here is from genome assembly GCA_016840645.1 of Candidatus Borrarchaeota archaeon. Next base: position 452 of record JAEORY010000395.1, read on the forward strand.
GATTGACATTCTCAGATCTAAGTTTCAGAACCTCCCGATAAATAGATGCGACTCGTTCCCTCTGAATCATTGAATTAGGGAAGGTAAACGAATTGGTAAGGTAATTCTGAATATGTTGGGTAAGAAGTATCTCGATTGCTAGGAAGGTTGAAATCGGCATGATAACCCTACCAAAATCGGCTTCATTGAAAGTTATCTGAATGACAGCTAGAGGGGTATTATTCGAGGTTGAAGTCCCGAACTTAATCGTCAAGCTCCGATTCTTGTTGTACCTACGTTCGATTTTGATTCCATTCCAAGTTGAGGCTTCTTTCTGGAAGTTATCTGTTTCTTTCTTAACCTCCTGAATGACTTGAAGGAGATCAATTGAAGATTGAATGTTGAGGTTAGAAGAGGTACTATTTCTCTCAGTTCGGATCCAGAGATTGAAAGTAAGGGGACTGAAAGTTCTCTTATCCTTGGAGCTGGTGGAGATAACCACATCCAAAGTTGATTCAGACCCGTACTCCTGATCTCGATAACTGAATATTTTCTGGTTGTACCAGTTGAGTTCTTCGTCATTAAACATCTAGTTTTCCTTTCATGACTTTTTACTTTTTGTTGTGAGGTGTTGTATATTTAGTCCAAGAATTTCCTATCCACATAGCTGAGAATAAATATACTTACGATGTAGTTGCCTGGGTTGAGGTTGATAAAGGCACGAAGCGAAGCGAGAGTGCCTCTCATCGCCTGAAACCCAGGTGATTGCCTTGAGAACCTGCTTGTTACTTGAATATTATTTTATCTAATTTCCCTTATTATATATATAATATTGTATATGTAAGTGATTACGTATCGTACTCCGTACTTCGTACTCCGTACTCGCTTCTAGAATGTAACTAGTTAATATTGATAAAATTTCTGTAAAAAATGTGATCTAATTAAACGATGGAGAGGTTAGTTGGAGATGATTTCATTCAGATTCTTTATCACTTTACTGAATGAATAGTACGTTACACCACTTCGTTTGCACTTCAAGGTAGCTATCTTCTTAAGGCATTTTGCAGCTTTTAGCTCACTAAAAGCGGAGTCAATAATCTTCAATTTTCGGTCATTCGATATTTTACCCAAATTCAGTTTTTTGGACAACTCAGACTGGTCAAACTGAGTGACTCTGTAATTCCATCTGATGTGTCTGTATAGAAATTGGGCGTATTCGCTAAGTCCATACAAGACTGGTGGCATAATATCGAAGTACATAGATTGAACATTCAGTAGAAAGCAAAGACCTAAGTGTGAGTCAAATGATAATGTATCGATATTGTTTGTTTCATCTCGGCTCTTGATCGAAAAGAAACTCTGAGGAATACCACCATTAAATTTCCTGGTAGAATAATAATATTTCTCTAGCTCTCCGTTTTTCATAAATACTACTGGATATAAGAGTGTAAACCTACAACTTGCGACCTTATCTATCAGACTTCTAATGGAGACAATATTTTTACGAAGAAATCTATTGGGGCAGGTATCCTTGATTGTAGAGTACGGTAAAATAAAATCAGACCATGCCGTGGAATCTGATACCATACTTCCTATGTAATTCTCAGTAACGTGCATTTTTGGATTCTTATGAATAAACTCAGTGGCTTCTTTTATGCTCATACCTCCATACATATTTTCAAAATATATTGTCGCAATGACATCCATAAGAGCCATACAATCGGAATCCCAAATATTGTAGACTTCAAATTTTGGAGTTCCTGTATGATTAAACTCCTGATATGGTAAGGTAACCTTTCCCCTTTTCCTTAGTACAGGCTTCATCATACGATTCAAAGATTTTTCTGAAACAATTGTAGACATCTTTATCCTTTCTTTGGTTCTTGATACTGTTCACATAGTTTCGTTAATTCAACTGTAAGGTAGTTTAACAGATTCGTGGGGTCTTCGAGTTTTTTCATCTCGATTTGACTTTCCACAATTGGTTTGATCTTTCGCAGGAATGGATCCACATCAATTTTCTTTCCTGTTGTTTTGGACACTGGTTTGGCCATGGGACATGTGCCTTGGATGGGTGGGTGAAACATTCCACATTGATCACAGCGAGGGGCGGTTGGATTAATATCTGCCATTTTTCACGTTCCTTTCTTTCGGTTTTTATTTTTGTTCTTAGCTATTTTCCTATCTAGTTATAAATTCTGTCACCTATATATATTAATAGATGAGAGTGTTGTTTGTTAATTTTCATTTAAATTGGGGGAAAGATGAAGAGACGACGTTACAAGCCAGGACATCGATACGAGACAATTCAATGCTCTAATCCTAATTGTCGAAAGATTTGGAGCCAAACAGTTCAGGGGGGAATAATACTTATTTGTCGACTTTGTGGTCAACAAATTTTAGTACCACACTTATTGAAGGAAACAGATATTGACAGTCTCCTGAATTCTGAAATGTCTGATGATCATATTAGAGTCGAATGTTCGATCTGTAAAAAAGTATTTAGAGTAAAGAAGATGTGGATAAATCAAACAGCTATATGCTTGTGTGGTAAAAAGATAAGAATTTCTGGAGTTTCGATCGACTTGGAACAAAAGATTGCGACTGGGAAAAGTGTATCTAAACCTAGGAGAAAGATGAAGAAAATATCTTAAGGAGAGGTGCCCGAGTCTGGCTGATGGGACTGGTCTTGAAAACCAGAGGTGCGTAAGTATCCAGGAGTTCGAATCTCCTCCTCTCCTCCAATAAAAACACAAGGAGAATAAAATGCAACATCATGAAATTGTTATCGTGCTTCATGGGTATATGAGGCAGAGAGGAGACGTTCGTGTACTGGCGAACTACTTGAGGAAAGAAGGATATGGAAACGTAATCCGTCCGAACTTACCAACCACAACTGCAAGTCTCGAAGAATGCACAGATAAACTTCGAGAGGATATACTCAATTACAGAATCTCTGATTTCGACAAATGTCACTTCGTCGGCCATAGTATGGGTGGTCTAGTTATCAGAGATTACCTCTCGAAGTTCACTGTACATAATATTGGGAATGTGGTATTAATATCCACTCCGAATAATGGATCAGATCTTGCTACGAAGGCATTGAAGAGATGCCCTTGGATTAAAGACTATTCACCGTCTGTATTAGATATGATCCCTGGTCGTGAGATTGGGAAACCAATATCGAAAACAAGGATTGGGGTGATCGCTGGTTATACGACATCACCGACATTTTTCGGGAGATTTATCGACAGTATGTCAGACGGAAGGGTTCCAACCGAATCGATGAAGTTCGACGGGATGGATGATTACTGTTCACTGGAGATAAGACACACCAGAATTCATAAGGATTCTGCAACATGTTATCTTGTGGGCACGTTTCTTAAGAATGGAAGCTTCTTTCACTTCCCATATCAGAAGCAACCACTATTTATGGGAAAACAAGAAACCTATCACTAATTAATATATATAGTCAACTAGGGTTATGGTAGCGTGGCCGAGTTTGGTAAGGCAACGGTTTGCTAAATCGTAGAGGGTTAAACCTCCGCAGGTTCAAATCCTGTCGCTACCTCCATTCTAAACAGGATCTTATCATGAGAACAGTTCCATCAAAATTTAATAGAAACAGAAAAGATCCATGCAAGTGTTGCGACATAAATGATATCTGTACGACACGAGCGTGTGGTAGGAAGTCAGTCCACAGGTTTTTGGATCCTGACTACTACTGGGGTCTTAAATTAGACAGGTGCAATGAGATCATGGGAGCGTTGTGCTACTATAGTTTCATCGCAGGATTCGTGTTAAACTTATGGTTAAACTAGAATCATTAATTAACTTGTTTCGAGGAGAAAAATGAAATATGGAGATTACAGTTACATAATTAATCGGTATCTCAGGAATAAATCCAAAAGTAAGAGTGAGGTTTTTAGTAATGCTGGTTTAGTTTTGGATCCCGAGACAAGGCGAAAAACTAAAGAGATTTGTATGGAGGTGGAAAGAAATCTGGTAGACCCGAAGAAAATAAAAAAGGTTAAGTTACCAGCAGGTTTTCCAACT
>JAEORY010000396.1 GCA_016840645.1 Candidatus Borrarchaeota archaeon
TATGATTTTAAAGTGATCGTGACCAACAAAAGAAGCTCTGCTCGGAACGTACTTCGTTTTCATAACGGCCGGGGAGCGCAGGAGAATGTCTTCGGAGAGCTGAAGAGCCAGTGCCAGATGGACTACGTTCCGGTTCGAAGGCTTGCAGGCAACCAGTTGTACTTGATGTCTGCTGTTTTGTCCCACAACCTGTTGCGGAGACTTCAGATCGAAGGCGCTCAGCCGCAGAACAGGACAACGGAGAAGCGGTCGCCTCTATGGCAATTTCAGGAAGCGACGACAATCCGCCAGCATTTGATCCATCGCGCTGGACGACTGACAAAACCCAGGGGCAAACTGCGGTTGACGATGAGCGGAAACGAAGTGACCAAACGCACCTTTCAAAATTATTTCAAAGCGCTTGGAGCTGCTGCCCAGGTGTTTTGATAGCCGATTTTATGCAACGTTTAGGTTTATTACTTGTTTTTACTACTGTCTACTTTTACTTGAAAAGACTTTTTCAGATCTTTTCAAATGAAGTTGTAAGTTGATAATCAAATTATTCGATTATACCTATTCCAACACTATTATAAACGTTAATGGAAGAATACGTTGTTGGAAGGTTCTCGTTCTTATGGAATTACTTCAAAGATCTGCAATACTCGCACAATATCATAGATAGCTGTCACTGAAGCTACTACTATCGGAAAATACTTCAAGAAGTAGTATGAAAAACTGTAAGGTACATATACATGCGATTCGGGTTCCAAATATGATTCTTTGGATATCGGCCTACCATTTCTATCTGTCACTTTTATTCCCTGCGTTGTACCAAACTGAGGATTTACACCACCTGCCATTCTTATATAATAGGAAGAAGTCTGGTTAGGAACATAAGGATATTGTCCTGGGTCATAGACAGCTCCTGTGACGATTACCAGAAATTGCCTGAAGGGAATAATCACTTTATCGTAGGGTTTCAAGACAATATCTTCTTTAGGGCTGTATTCATACAGAAGTGCTTGTAGATCTACCGGAATTTCTTCCCCATTAGATTCTCTGTGGATAAAAGCATTCGTCAGATCCGCTGTAGGGTGTATCTGATCTTTAAAATCCCACAAAAGATAATAGAGACTATCTCCTTCCTTTATTGGAACAGTGACTATTTGTGAATTTGAAATATTGTTATTAGTGTTGTTCCTGTATATATTTTCGCTCTCTGGTTGTATTGCTCCTTCAATATAGATCACGGGCAAATAATCGGTCTTTTCTGGAACTACAATTCTATCGCAATTCATGAGCTCGGTCGAACTCTTATATCCTAGACTTAGATCGATGACGAAACTCTCTGCAATCTTAGTTCCCCCGGTAACGATTCTCTCAAGCCGGATTCGAGAAGGATTGGCTATTGCTGTAAATCCTCCACCAAACTCTTCTATCAGCTCGAACAGCCCCTCACCATCCGACAGCTGGTACTTTCCTTCTCTCTTTACCGCACCTTCTAATAAAATCTCTCTATGTTTTTCTTTGAATATTACCGTATCGCCTGGTCTCAAATATGGATCATACTGACGCTCGCCAAACCGTTTTGCACGGAACAGATCATATATATCCGACTCACCATCACGTGAAACAACCTCAACATCCCGCAAGGAAGAATATTCCGTGAGAATTCCATCAACAATCTGACTCAAACTAGTAAGCCCCCAGGCAGTAACAAATGTCGCTTCCTGAACTTCCCCTTTAACAAATACTTGAAACTGACCATTCGACAAAATCATTATTGACGGCATGCTATCTGGATATGCTGTCAATATGCGTTGCTCAACGAGGCTTTGAAATTCGGAAAAAGTCAGCTTTTTAGCATTGATATTACCGAATATACCCAAGTTAACTTCATAACCATTTTCCACAGTTGTTTCGAAATATATTTCTCTATCAGCTGATACATATGCTATTCTGTAAACATCACCTGGTGTAACAGGATAGTCAGTAGCAGATAAGGAAAGAAGGAGTTTCGTGTTTTCACCTACTATCGGTATATCCCACGAACTGTTTGTATTTAAATTCTGTTTAACACCATTCGACAATTCTTCTTCTGAGAACGCAGATACACCTATACAAACAAAAAGAAAAATCTTCATTAATACTTTTTTCATTCACTGATACCTTTCAATTTCTTTAATTTCTCAGGATCGTTTTTGATATTCCTTATTGCTCTTGATATAAAGGCCAAAAAAACACTGAATAAGAAAGCAGCAAACGTTGTTATGATACAAATTATCGATCGACTCGGCCCGGACTTCTTGTCCGGCACCTCTGATAGCTCCAATATCTGGAAAACCGGCTCCTCCGCTTCTAGCGATAGCTTAGTTAGCTCGTACTGTTGGGTTAATATTTCGTATATTTTCTGTTGTACGATCAGGTCCCGCTTCAGATGACCAAATTGAAGGGCCAATTCTGGAAGCTCTTTCTGAGTCGGCATAACCTTTTCGTAACTAGAGTAACCCTCTTCGGATTCCTGTATTAGCCTTAGTAAATTGTCACGTTCTGATTTTAGCCGTTTCAATATTGGATCATCGATCTTGCTAAAGTCGGAGTATGTTTTTATCTCCATTTCCTTTAGGATAAGCCTAGACCGTAGCTCCGCGAAAGCTGATATCTGCGCAGTTGCAAGCTCTTCCACTGTCAATACTCCGTGCTCCTCCTGGAAATTCTTGATTCTCGACTCAAGGAATGACATCTCCGCAGTCACGTCCACTAACTTTGCCTCCAGCAGATTCTTCCGAGTCAAATTGCGGTTGCCACCTATGCTAGCAAACTTCCGATCTAGCAAGTCTACCATGCTGTTTGTCACATCTCGAGCGAATTCTGGATCGTAGTCTTCGAAATTTATTGCCAATGTATTAGTATTATTATCTAATTCAAACTTTGTGTTTGCTATTAGTTCCTTTCGGGAGTTTGCCTTAACGTTTTTTTTAATTTCATAACGCTCAATTAAATTATATTTCTCAATGATTGGATCTAGAATAGATTTGCTCTTCAGTAATTTTACAGCAAGTTCTCCATAACTACTTCCAGATTCTATTCCTGCTATACCTGCAATAGTTGCTAAACCCGTAGAAGAAGATAGCATAGACGAAATATCACTTCCCTCTTGTTCCCGTATTAATATGACGGCATTCCCTTGATATTTATTTGGTAGGTAACTTTTTTCCGGTGGTAAAGCTGTTGAAATAATAGAAAACAAAACTACACATATAGCAGTTACTATCGTTGTTATTGCAATGATTAGCTTGTACTTGTAGAGCACCCCAAAAAGAGAGAGTAGATCAAGTTCATCCTCAGATTTATTTTGCTTTGTATTTTTTACATTGTAATATTCACTCATTTTTATCAACCTTTATAACATCCATTTTTGACCTCTCTAAATGCTTGGTTCTTTCATTTTATTATCCATTGTTTTTCCAGTTTAATAAATTGTTCGAATCCAACTATTTACTATTCTTACATATTGACAAAATATTGTTTTTAAACGTTTCTAAAATATTCTGTTTTTCTAAAACTCTAATTGCGTATTGTCTAGCCTTAGCGCCAAGGATTAATCTAATAGTTATGTTGTTTGACAGCCTTAATATTTCTTGTGCTAACAAAACTGGATTAGATGGTGGCACTACTATTCCACGACCTTCAACCGTTCGTGCAAGCTCAGATTCAATTGGTGCTGTAGCAATAGCAACGCGACCACTTGAAAAAATACCTGTTAGTTTTGAAGGCATTACTAAGTCAGAAACTTTATCTTTCTGTGGTATAAGATGAATATCAGCAAGATTAAGGAGATCATTTAATCTATCGATCGGCTTTAGTGGTATCCACATGACATTGTCTAAATTGTACGACATTCGCCGGAGTCGTCCATATGCAGCACCACGACCACAAAATATGAATTTAATATTCGAATTCTCACTCAATAATTTAGCTGCTTCTATTATATCATCCAATCCTTGCTTTTCCCCTATGTTACCGGAGTAGAGAACAATGATTTCGTTATCAGACAAATTCATCTCTATACGCAATGAACTCTTTTTAGTAAGAGGATATATTTGTGTTGTATCGACCCAGTTGGGAAAATAAATTATTTTTGATCTATTAACACCTTTGCTATTAATACGAGTTGCCATTGCTTTCGAAATAGTTGATATTCTGATGCAACGCCTTATGCACATTCTTTCAACTGCAAGCAATAAATTGTAAAACAGTTTGTTCCGTATAATTCCTATATCGAATGCTGCATCAATCTCCAGATCTTGTATGTGCAACCAGAGCGACCATCGAAATAACTTTGAAATAAACACTGCGAAAGGCAATATACAAAACGGAGGTTCTATAACCATGAATATATCAGGTCTATATGTAAGCTGACGAATCACCGCCGGAATACTACTTATTGCGAATACAAACATATGAACTAAACGCCTAAAGCCTGTTGGATTTGATGGTACCC
>JAEORY010000397.1 GCA_016840645.1 Candidatus Borrarchaeota archaeon
ATAGGTGCCTTTGCCCGAAAGAAAGGAAAACATAGAACAAATCACTAAAGCCGACCGCTTACGCGTGTCACGCCCTTTGCAGAGAAGCAAATCCGGCGCCACGCTACGGCGGCTTAGTTCCACCGTTCCACAGACTTTAATAGTCCGTTTTTGGATGGATCGATAGATTCATATCAGTTGCAATCAAAATACAGTAGCATGAAACGCCATAATGAATATAACAGGCATAATAAGACTACATTTTTTCTTGTGTTATCATTCAGCACTACTTTGCTCTTTCTCCTTAATACCTGTGATAAAGAGCCCGAAACAATAACTTTTCTGGAGGAAAGCGATCATTTTATACTGCATGGCACATCAAAGGTTACTTCTAAGCAAGAAGTTGATGAACTAATTAAAAGAAGTGAATCTCTTTTCGCAGACATTTCTGATTTTCTGGGCGATAGGCATCCACAGGTATCCAAAATCCACATCAAGCTTGAAGGCGACATGATCTCTAAGGGGTCTTATGTTGATTTTGATGGAGTTCATCTCTACAAATACAGAGAAGCAGATGGTGGTTATTTTGCCGTCCTTGCTCATGAATTGGTACATGCATTCATTGCACCATGGTTTATTGAAATGAAAGCCTGGGACTGGTCAACATATAGATTCTTCGATGAAGGTTTCGCTGAGTATGTAGCGCAGAAAGTGGATTCGCTGAAGCAAGGATTCCCTTTTTATGGTTGTTCGGAACACGTTGTTGCGGGAAATCTGGTTGCTACAAATACTCATATTCCTTGCGAAATTCTAAGAGCACATCATTTTGACTATGATGACGCTTGTAATCTCCAAGCGTATCCTCAAAGGACTTCTTGGATTCGCTGTTTGGATGAGACATTTGGCAGAGAGGCTCTATTATCTGTAGTTTTCCCAGACAAAGAGCCTACAGACGAATTAGTAGATAGTCTGACAGGATTTACTCTGATAGAGCTAGATGCAATATGGGAATCATGGATCATTCAAAAATACAACAGTATCCAGGGTGCGCAGGAAATTATAGAGGAGTATAAAAACAAAACAACATGGTATATACCTTGCGTGGAATAAAAACTTATCTGCAGCAAGAAAAAGAGTTGGGGTATTAAGAAAACAGACATAATAATATTGATCTCTGTAGAACAAATCACTAAAGCCGCCGTTCCAAGTACAATTTTGTTGATGTATACGCTGTGCCGTAATTATAAGAGTCATTGAATATACTATAAGTAATTCAAAATGAAATCCATAGTCAAATCATTAGCATTCATATTGACTTTGTTTCTCTTATGTCATTGTGAAAAGGATGAACCAATTCCTAATGTTACTATACCTGATGAGAATTTTCTATTTGCTCTAATTGAATTAGGGATTGATACCAATAGGGACAGTATAATAAGTCCTACCGAAGCAGAAGTGGTGCAATGTCTTGACCTACCAGAAAAGGATATCTCTGATCTTACCGGAATAGAATCATTCATTAATCTGGATACTCTTAATTGCTACCAGAATAATTTAACAACTCTAAACCTGGCTTCAAATAAAAAACTAAAAACACTTATCTGCATTGGTAATCAGATTACAAACCTCGATGTTTCAGAAAATGTCTTATTAACTGATCTTCACTGTTGGTCCAATGAAATAGCAAGCCTTGATGTTTCAAAAAACCTCGAGTTAGAATTTTTGGGATGTCATTATAATCAATTAACCGATCTAGATATTACGAATAACACATTATTAAAAAAGTTGATATGTTCATCAAATCAATTGACTAATCTAGATGTTTCCAGTAACACCAGTTTAGCCTATATTGATTGCGGTTATAACCAGATAGGCAATATTGATATTTCTGACAACATGGAATTAGCCTATTTCAACTGCAGTAACAACCTGATAAAAGCCATTGATCTCTCTGCAAATACAATATTAGAGCACTTGTATTGTAATCAGAACCAGATCGATACTCTTGATATAATTCACTTATCTGAACTATGGTCAATCGGAGCTGCCGAAAACCTTTTGAATTATTTAGACTTATCAAGAAATATTGAATTGGAGACAATTGATTTACATGGTATGCAAACCCTTAAAAAAGTATGTGTTTGGGATCTGCCCTTCCCGCCAGAAGGAGTTTGGGTAGATACAACGGGAAGCACTAATGTAAGTTTTACAATTGATTGTTCATTTTGAATTTGATTATTGTTTGAATTATAATTGCTTACAAGGAAATTTTTTCAAATAATAATCCCTACAGAAGGAGACAGATCTCACCAATAATCAATACACTTAAGGTATCAATAATTTGACATAGAACAAATCACTAAAGCCGACCGCTTACGCGTGTCACGCCCTTTGCAGAGAAGCAAATCCGGCGCCACGCTACGGCGGCTTAGTTCCACCGTTCTATTCTCAAAATGGGTAATGAATATTAATTTCGCCTTTATGCACAGAATCCATCATGAAGACCATAACGGAGCATAAAAGAACAAATAATTTTTGGAGTGGCACACCTCTAAATATCATTAACAAGACGAGGAAAAAATCATGAATCGCATCCTAGTTATCTTATTAGTTTCGTCTGTTATATCCCTTCAATGTGGAAATCCATTCCGCGCAGTAGAAGATAACATCATAACCGCTAATCGCTGGTCTGAGGAAAAAGCCCGTAGTTGGTATGCCGAAATACCTTGGCTGGTGGGATGCAATTTCATTCCCAGCACTGCCATTAATCAATTGGAGATGTGGCAGTCCAATACTTGGGACCCGGCAACCATTGACAAGGAACTGGCAATGGCAGCGAGATTGGGTTTCAACCTAATTCGCGTCTACCTTCATGATTTGGCTTACCAACAGGACCCAGATGGTTTTCTTAAACGTATTGATACCTTTCTCAGTATTGCCGAAAAACATGGCATAAGAGTTATGCTGGTTATTTTCGACGACTGTTGGTTAGCCTATCCGGAGTCGGGCAAGCAACCAGAGCCGTTGCCAGGTGTACATAATTCAGGTTGGCTTGAAAGTCCGGGTATGCCGGCACTCAAAAAATACCCGAACGATAAGCTGGTGCGTCGGCGTCTGGAGACTTATGTAAAGGCTGTACTCCAGCGGTTCAAAAGTGACGAACGAGTTTTGATCTGGGACCTGTACAATGAGCCAGGTGGAATTTGGTACAAGCGAGGGGAAGGAGGAAAAAAATTTGAGAATGGTGCTATTGGTGAACTTTGCTTACCTCTGCTAAATGACGTCTACATCTGGGCCAGGGAAGTTTCTCCAGAACAGCCAATAACATCATGTTTCTACGGTCGCAAGGAATCTGTTAAGGCCGCGACAAAGTGGGCTGATATCATCACTTTCCATAACTACAGCGATGCTCAAGCACTAGCCAAGATGATTAACGATCTGAAAAAATATAACCGCCCTATTATTTGCTCAGAATATATGGCCCGACATACAAAAAGTACGTTTCTTGGGTGTTTGCCTGTAATGAAAAAGGAGAAAGTTGGTGCTGTTAACTGGGGTTTAGTTGCCGGAAAATCCAACACTATTTATCCATGGGCTTCATGGGAAAAGCCGGGTGTAACTCCTGAACCAAGAATCTGGTTCCATGATATTCTGCGAAAAGACGGCAGTGCTTTTGACCACAAAGAGGTGGAGTTCATCCGAGCAATTGCAGGACCGGAAATTGAGGCACAACAAGAAAATTCAACTGACAAGAAATAGATACATCGTTTCTTACAGATAGGGTTTGGAAGGATTCAAAAGTATGCAGATTTATCAAAGAGAAATCGAATAGAACAAATCACTAAAACCGACCGTGACGCGTGGCACGTCCTATGCAAACTTGCTCAATCCTAACACAACCCGGAACAACAAAACCAAATCCCGCGCCACGCTACGGCGGCTTAGTTCCACCGTTCTATGTATTTCAAGCTTTGCTCTGGCAAAAGGCATATAAATAAACTGGTAAAAGCGGGGGCAACCTATCAGTACGAGATATCATCTTAATAAAGACAATTCATTAATCAGGAACTACATAATGAAAGGAAGGATATTTCTCTGGTTTTGTTTTCTTCTACTTACGGTTTCTTCAGTTTCTTGTGATACAGACCCTGAACAGGGAAATATTGTGTTTTATACCCAAATACAATCAATTTTGAATTGTGGCGAATTTGACGTTGATATAATGCTAGAAAATGAGAAAATTGGAACGCTTGAAAAACCATACTTTCCAATTGATGGTTTACCGGATTGTGAAGCCATAGATGATGGAACCGTCCTTTCTCTTAATCTTCCAGAAGGCGAATTTCAGTTCATAGCAATTGGGAACTGCGGTGGGGATCTCCGAGATACTATTATCATATCAGTTATTGAAAGTGAATGCTCAGTTGTAGAAGTATTTGAGAATAAATAGGTGCCTTTGCCCGAAAGAAAGGAAAACATAGAACAAATCACTAAAGC
>JAEORY010000010.1 GCA_016840645.1 Candidatus Borrarchaeota archaeon
CATAATTAAGTCCGAATACTGGATCTTTATAGGTTGGTGAAGGCTCATTAGGTAAAGGTGATCGTAATTCACCAGAATAAGAAGATGGTAATATATTGGTATACTGACTTGGTAAATAACTATTAAAATTGGGCAAGTTTATCTGTCTATCTGCCATCTTTCATCCTCCCTACTTTTGTTTCCAAAGAATTTATCCTATCTAATATCTGTCTTATATTAACGGAAACTTTATTATTAATTTTGTCAACTATATTATTTAATCTATCCATGTATTCCTCCGTAATCACAGGCGGAAAACTTACCACGTTTACACCAACAGTTGATGATTCTCCAGTTAACATTATCGATCTGCATTTCGTTTCATCCTTTGTAGCCCTAAGTTTATAAAGACCTGGACAATTAACAGCATCAACTGTCTCCAAACCGTTAGTCGGTGTGTCAACGCTAGTACCACCACTCAACTCACGTACTAATTTGCATGTAACATTTGCATAATCGTACGTTATTGGTACCTGACCAACCGAATTCTTTGTTAATATATAAAGATCTCGTTCTTCTCCCCATACCATTTAATTCTCCGCCGGTAAGTTATCAGAATCTTTTGCAACCGCTTCAGTAACTTGCAATGTACCATAATCAACTTCAACTACACCAAGTTCTGTACATTCAAACAATAACTCCCATACATATCTACCGTATGGAAGATTAGAATGAGAAGTATTTGTTGTTGTCAATTCAATTATACCAGACACAGGATTCCACGTTACTCCACTAATACCTGAATCCGTAGACTTATGTATTATAGCGGAAGAATCATCGTCTTCAGCGTTTCGCTTAACAACGAATCTAATAACCTTATTAGTGTAACTAGACCAATCAATGTTGTTTCCATCTTCATCACGTATAGCAAAATTTATTAGATATCTTCTATTGCTATAAATATGTTCAATATTAACTAATTGCATAAAATATCTCCTATGGTACTCTTACCCTCATTGTGGTTAAGTACGTAGCATGCCTAAGATACACTCTGTAAGTTCCAAACTCATCTCCAGAATCTTCTCCCTCGTCAAACAACTTACCGCCATATCCATCTGTTATTAGCAATTCTCCCCCTAATCCATCAGTTACTATAAAACTTGCTCCTGTACATATCATACGCTAGATTTACTCCTTATTGATGGTGTTGTAGTTCCAGCCAATGCTCCAATTGTTCCACCGCCAAATTTTTCAAGTTTCATTCTTGCAATTTCAGTTACACTATCATCGTCATAAACGACCTCATAATAATTACCGCTTATCAATTTAATTTCCCTCTTATTCTTTTTAAACTTTAGAAGAGTTGCAACGTCAGTCGCACCAGAACCCCACGTACCAGCCCCATGACTAGATGTAAGTTCCGTATCTATAGCCTGAACTGCAGCTGCTGACATTGCCCCAACAGTTACACTATCAACACTTGCTTTGTATTGATCGGTATTATCCAAATCAGCCTGTACAGTGGTAAGGGCTGCGTCTATCGCATCCAATTCGTCTGATGTGTTATTGGGCAAGTTATCAGTCTTAATTTTTATGTTATCAACGTTAGAATCAATAGTAGTAAGGGCAGCATCAATGGCATCCAGTTCATCTGACGTATTTGCAGGAAGATTATCTGTCTTGGTTTTTATGGAATCAGCAACGGAATCAACAGTTGCAAGGTTCGTAAGTATCTCATTCTGTTTATCCAATGTCGCTGAACCTGTTCCATCCCAAGCACCGTCACCGTGTTGTGTACTAAGTTCTGCGTCTATTGCCTGAATAGCTGATGCTGATAATGCTCCAACAGTAACGCTGTCAACACTAGCCTTATACTGATCTGGATTATCCAAATCTGCCTGTACTGTAGTTAATGCAGCATCTATAGCGTCTAATTCATCTGAAGTGTTATCTGGCAAATTGTCAGTCTTAGATTTCACCGCATCCACAACCGTGTCTATAGTGGTCAGTGCAGAGTCAATCGCATCTAATTCACTGGACGTATTAGTAGGAAGATTATCAGTCTTTGTTTTAATTGAATCCACGTTCGAGTCAATGGTTATTAGCGCAGCATCAATTGCATCCAGTTCATTAGAAGTGTTGGCTGGAAGGTTATCTGTTTTAGTCTTTACAGCATCCACAACTGTATCTATAGTTGTCAAAGCTGCGTCTATGGCATCTAGCTCTGATGATGTATTTGCTGGTAAGTTATCAGTTTTAGTTTTTATGGCATCTACCACTGTGTCAACGGTAGTCAAAGCTGCATCTATTGCGTCTAATTCAGACGATGTATCTGCAGGTAAATTATCAGTTTTATCTTTGATTGCATCAACTACAGTATCAATAGTAGAAAGTGCAGCTGCATTTGAATCCACAACACTATCAACCGTTGATAAATTAGTAAGTATTTCATCAAAACTATTTGCAGGTAATATATTTACCGTACAACTTCCTGTTGAATTATCGGTCACCTTTACGCTACCACCGAAAATATTAATAGTTCCATTATCGCAGCTGGAACCAATAGTAATTTTACCCCTAAACCCATAAATGTCAATATTCGCCGTTGTCGTAAGTAGGGCAATATCCATATCTCCATGACAATCTGACAATTCAACTAAGTCACCATTCGATAAGTTATCCCCTCTTAAATCGCTTGAATCGTGAAAATATTGGTCAACAATATGCTGCTCATCCTCAACGGTAAATGATGTACCGGTTTCAGATAGTAACATGTGGCATTTTTTAAGGATTGAATTTTCACCCAATTTTAAACCGTAAGAAGAGTCTATGATACAATCGTAATATTCATTATACTTACCAGTTGTTTCCCCCTCTATTCTTAGTTTTTCAAAACGACAGTGTTGTATGTTTTTACTATTTAAGTATAATATCTGATTTTCCGACGCCTGACCAACAAACAAAAATCCGTTAGCTCCCGCACTAAATGATTCAGATCCATTACAACTCAAAACTATAATTTTCTTCAATTTATTTGCAGCAGCAATTATAACAGCATTGTCAATATCATTCGTTGGTTTTCCAACTGTACCAACAGGGAAAGACGTACCAGAATATCCATTTTCAGCATCAAAGTAAACTGCGCCTCCAGAGAATCCGATTCCATGAGCAGATAACGAAGAACCATCAAGTTGTATAACATTAGACCTTATAATTCCACTATCCCCATCAATTTCTAAAGCCTTTTCAAGAGATACCGCAGCATTTGTAACAGAGTTTATCTGCTTAACATTTACATCCGGATTTGAGCTACCTAAATCAAACGGTATTTGTGCGGAAGCATTTCCAAAAGTTAAAATTTTCCACTGAGTATCTTTCCATTCCTTCTCTTCTGATTGATCCCTAAAGAATACATCTATTTGAGCAGCTTGAGATTCAGTAGTTGATACAGTAACTTCTATTCCTATACTATTAGTACCAACTATTACTGCAGGTAAAGAGCTTATGGTTGCCAAAGATCCGCCATCTTTCATAATCATCACGTCTCCGGAAGCAAGTGTTGGACTTTCCTTAAAATCAGATGATCCGGATTCAACTAATCCCATCCTAAATTTAAATTGCTGTCCATATTTTCTTAATAATTCCATTTATTTTCTCCTTTTATTTTATTAACCAACCCCTCTTGCTATTCCACGTCCTATACCCCTACTTATACCTCTACCATCTATTTCCGTAACAACTTCACCATATATTGTTGCACCTATATCATAAGGTGTACTTCTTGATTCGTAAGATACATCATCATTATAAGGACAATTTGGGTCGCTTGACGTATCTGCTCCATAACCTTTTGCCCCAGTATCGTCAGAAGCAAGTTGAAGATTATCATGTGATTTATCAACAAAAGAAAATGTTTGGTTTACACGATTTCCAGTCCCACCCCAGTCGTCAGCAGTTTCGTCGCCTGTAGAACAATAATCAATTGCTTTTGGATCAACATTTACAGCTATTATGTCAGCCAATTCTGAATCTGTTACTAAATTATTTTTAAGGTAATCATCTTCTCCAGAAGTATATGAAATGTAAATACCGTAAACATAACAATTGACAATTGTATTACCGTAAAAATAATTATCACTGTATCCACCCCTGTACCCATAATCAACATCATATATTATATTATTATAGATTTTATTATAATCCACAAAATCTGCTTTTATTCCGTATCTATTACTTGAACCGTTTCCGAACCCAAAAACTATATTATGTGATATACTACAATAATCTTCATCGATATCAATTCCTCCGTACTGATTTTGACCGCCTACACCTGTAATAATTAAACCCTCTAATCTTGTATAGGATATATTAACATTAAAACCATAATAATACGATTCCGTAACCTTAAAAGCGACTCCAGAATAGGTATCCATGTCGGTATTTGTCCACGCCCAATAATCGTGACGGTCTGTTGTGTTTGCTGTTATCCAAATATATCTGGTAGAATCTGTAGTCCAAGAAGCGTCATCAACATTACACGATGTTGCAACTTCATAATAACCATCTGTCCAATCATTATAAATGACGAGTTTTTCTATTTCATCAGCAGTTACAAGATTCCTTGCCCTGTCCGATTCCCAAGCATTAAAATCCGAATAATCTCCGCCAGACTCTTTTAATGTTTTTGTTATTATATCAGCCATTTTTATAATTCCGTTTTATCAATTATTAAACTTTTAAGCAATGTTTTACGTTGCGAAGCTGCCGTCAAAGTGCTTTCAAGTGCAATTCTATCCTGCTCTGACAACGTATTTATTTTATACCTTCTTTTTGTTATCGGTTTCGCTTCATCAACTTTTTCCGGATCACTGTCATAAATCGGTTTTAAATACTGAATCAATTCTTTATAGTCAACGTCTGGAATATCAACATGACGAAAACGCAAAACATTCTGTTCGGCTTTTGTCCAAACCCATCTATCGGGTTTTATTGTTATTATATCTCCTTCATTATCTCCAAAAGCTTTTATGAGTAATTTTGCCATCATTTCTCCAGTTTCTTAAAACTTCCAGCTTCTTTAAATACTGCATGAATATCGTTTATCTTTAAAAGTGCTTCATTTGCTTTTGTCATAACGCCCCATCCTATCGAAATAATAGTTCCGATAGTTATAACTACTTTAATAAGTTCTTTAACACTTATTTCTATTTTAGGACTTGGCATTTCCCCTCGCAATATCAGCTACATTGTCAATATCCAATTTTAGCCTGTGACTTATTAAATCACACGCCTCCTTTGTTCTATATTTTTCAAGATCGACCTTTAATGAATCAATCCTATTATGAATCCCTTTTCCTATGAAGGCAACAAGCATTATTACTATCGCTATCATAGTTTGAATACCAATAACAACATAAATTCCATTACTTTCCATTATATCAACCTTTCGCCAAGTAGGAAATTTAAGTCAACTGACTCAACAACTGGTGCTACTATAGCTTTAGTATAAAATATTATACTTATAAGATTTCCAAATGCTTCATCATCAAACTCAACTTCATATCTCCTAACTTCACGTGGTAAGAATGCTGGAGTATTAACACCGTCAACATTAGGAGTAATTATTTTCCTATTTAATCGTTGTATACCATCAAATACAGGTCTTATCTCAAATTCCTTATCTATGTTAGCACCATATACACCAACGGAATCTAATATTTGAGTAAATGTCTGATCCTCAGCTGCAAAGTCCTTTGATTGCCACCAATATTCTATTCTTTCTTGATTACTCATACTCTCTCTATCATAGTTTGATGTTTCATTCAAAAATTTATAATGATGTTTGTCAGTTTTATCCACAATAATAAGATATTTAAGTGTAGGCAAAAAATGTCCTGCGATCATTTTAAACCCATCATAAGTTGTAACAAGATTTCCGTATCTGGTAAAACATATTACAAGACATTCATCTGGGTCATCATATAGACCAGTTGTTGGATATGACAGTATTATTTGATTAACACCATTCTTACCATCTGGAGTTCTTCTAACCTCCCCTGGATAATACACAGCGTTTGTATTTGGTGAGTTTATATGTTCTAAATTTGCATCCTCAAGATAGTTTGGTCCAACAAATTTATCCCCGTCAAATGCTCTATATCCATGATTCCCAAGTATGTAAAGATATCCATCAGCCCCAAATGCACACGCTTTTATGTTCCTACATCCGTGACTATTATCTATTCTTATTGCCGAATTACCAGTTAACTCTCCTAAATAATTAACCCTTATCGGATCAGCCTGATATATTTTAAATATTCTTGAGTCCTGCATTATCAACAAATCCCCAATAGGTGACATTATTAACCCTTGATCACTTTGTTCTATGTCTAGTCCAACATCAATCCAATATCCACTACCTTCTGGATAATGTTCATAGTATTTAGTTACATCCCTATTAGGTGATATTGCATTCTCTGTAAAATACACCCTACCATTAAAGCTACTATTCATCACGAAAACCCTTCCATTAGGAGCACATACACCAAATTTAGCTTTTGGGACTGGTTTCCATCCTCTAGTGTCATATGTATCATATACCTTCTTAAGGTCTGTATCCGAAATCTGGTCATCATAAGTATATTGAGTAGCACCAATAGCTTTCTTATCGACGAATCTATACCAAGGCCAAACAGGAGATGATTTGTAAGGATCGTTATATAATTCTTCTTGAGTCCATATTCCATCAATATTTAATGATCTGAATATATTTACGTGTGTAAGGTGATCCATCAAAGCACCCGACAACATACTAGTATCAAAAGTTATTCTGATATCCGAATCATCTGTCAAGGTTATCTCTTTGGTATAAACAAGTTCATCAAATCCACCCCCCTCCGAAATCATTACTGATCCGCTATAAATAGCAAATGTAAACATGTAACGGTAAGTCCCTGCAGGTATATGACCAGTACCAACGTTTATAGTTGATAATGATACATGCCCAACATTTGTACCACTTATTTGTGGACAACTTGCTCTTCTTGCTGTAAATACACTAGCCGATTCGCTTATTATATAATTATATGGGTGACCACTACCATCCTCTGAATCAGTCGCAAAAAATATATGTTTACCTATCTGAAACATTATCGAGTCCGTATTGGGATAAGTACCAGAAAGTTGTACGTCTCCAGAACCGTCTATTCGATACAACTTATCGTCCCAATGTTCAATTACATAATCGTTTCCACCACCATCATATGTACATCCTGAATGTCTTGTTGTCTTTGAATATGTCTGAGTTGGATACCAAGGATAAGATCCAGGTCTACGCCTTATTTCTGTACCCAACGGAAGAGCATTTCTAGCATCCTGCCAAGCATCTATAGGAAAATTTTTTGCTGATGCACTCTTCTTCCTAAGTATTCCACTAACCCACTTGGATATTTCCACCTAGCACCATCCCAAATCGACACCTTCATCAGATTTAGAAGTGTCGCCTGAATTTCTTATTCCATGATCCCCAAGAGCTAATTTCTTTGCTCTAGGAGCGTGATTTAATCTGTATAAATCATCAAAATATTTTTGTTTATTATAATCCTTCTTATATTCCATTAAAAATGCAGCTATAGCATGTATTAATGCTTGTTTACAATACAGTGGAAAATCTGTATCCGTCTGAAACATATTTGTATCAACAGACTCCTTAACATACTGAACAGGAGTTTTTAAACACCAGAAACTATAACTTCCTGCAGCCCAACCATCATCAATTAGGTATAAACTTTGTCCCTCCTGTCTAAACCTAACACGTCTACCATAACTATCAACAACTCCATTTATGTGAGTTTTAACTGGGTGCGACGTTGCTACCAACCAATCAGCTTCAGTATTCCCATCAGAATCCTCATAAACTGTAAAGGGTCCAAGGTTGTCAGAAGAACTCTGGCTTAATATAATATAATATTCCCTGACCAGAAATGGCATATGAAAATCCATAGCAAACATATTTTGACCGGCATTAACAGCTTCCTCCATCTTGTCAAAAGTGTAGCCCTTAACGAGTTGCTGAACTCCCTTTAATATATCTATGAACTTTAACATAATATTAACCTTTTTAAGCGTTTTCTAAAACTCCCATCTCAAATCCAACTTCAACTATCTTCTCAACTAACTTATCCGTCAGTTCGATAGTTCCATCTTTTCTTCTAAGAGATGTTAATGTTGCTACTTTTTCAATAGACCCATCGTCTTCAACCACTGCAACACAATTGTCAATTTCCAATTTGCAATCCCCAATATATTCCATAGTTCCTTTTACTGACATCGGAACTGGATTAACGGTTACGTGACCTTTATCCAATGATTTCCTATCGGTTACTAGAAAATAATGTTTCTTAATTTCCATAATGTTCCTTTCTAAAAATCCGGAGGAGGATTTCTCCTCCTCCAAATAGTTTTACGCAATAGTTTTACGCATAAGCAGTTACACCGCTCATGTATCCCATTCCTTGTTCCCAACCTATCTCAAGTGTGATATCACACAGGAAGAAACCTCCGTTTGAGGTTATACCCTGCGACTTGAAATCGATTTCGTAATGCTTAACGTCCAAGTTTATACCGTTGTTGTCGGTATAGCAGTATGTTAATGCATTTATTGGGAAAATGATGGCAGAACCTGTATCCTGTTCATCAACTATGGCATCATACATGTGGTGGAAATTCTTACCGGCAACCTTTATAGTTGTTAATTCCCAACCTAAGAAAGTTTCTGTCTGCTTAAAGTTTGAAATTTTTTCTTCAAACCAGAAGTCCATTGCTCTCTCAAGAAGATCACCATGAAGGACAACCACATCGTTTACATCATCCGGAAGAAGACGTGCAATCCTGCGTAGACATATGTTTCTGTATTTATCCAGTGTAAGCTCCCCACCATGACCAGTTGTATAACCAGACGGGCTTGTTGCAGAATAAAGATTACTTGTCATAAGTCCTGTTAATCCGGTCATGAACTGAACACGTTTTCCATTCTTATCTGTGGTTGTTCCACCTTTTCCATAAAGCATTGCCCAGTTCATATACTTTGCAAACTCATAAAGCTTACGCCTCTTAATAACCTCTGGGCTATTTAGAGAACCGTATTCTTTCTGTGCTTCGCCTTTCCATGTCTGCTCCCAATCTATACGTATTGTCTCCGTAAGATTGCTGGAAGTTGTCGGGTCAATATCATGAATTTTCTGTGCAGTAGACCTGTCTGATACAACATGACTTCTACGCCTTAAAATTGTTCCATCAGGCAGAGATGCATTTGATGTGCTCCCAAGATTCCTGCGTACGTTTACTGTGTATGAAGAACCTGTGTCCTCATATACCTGTAATACCTCCAGAAACGCACCTGTATCTGGGTGCTCAGCCTGATAAATTCCACCTTCTGATACACGTGGATAAGTTGCAGATGTTAAAATAAGAGCCGTCTCCGTGGTTTTTGCACCATTCATGACAACGTCTTTTTCAGCAACTGCTTGTTTAATCCACTTATGTTCGTATCCGTAAATTCCTCTTTTCTTAATTAGCGGTGCACGGGTTTTGAATCCAACTCCTGGTTGTCCAGAAGGAACAACACCACCAATTAACTGCAACATCCTTAAACTGGATTTATCAGCTACAAACTGAACCAATTCATTGATGTCGGTAACTATCAAACCTCCAGCAATTCTTTGCGCAAGATCTGAATAAGCATTATAGTCAGCCATTATTTTTTACTCCTTAAGTTTAATTATTCAATCAATCCAAAATTTTTTAATTTTTCAGTGGTTTTTTCAACATCTGTTTTGTTTTTTTGCTCACCACCTACCCCCGATCCACCGCCAGCCGGTAAATTGTGCATTCTGTTATTTTGGTCAACATTATGCCCTCCATTACCTCCGTTTGCAGGAATCGATTTCAAATATGAAGTCAATTGTTTTTTCAATCCCTCTGGATTAGTATAAGCTTGACTGATTAAATCAATACCAAAATTATCTCTATAAAACTTAATGGCATTTCCCCAAGCCTCTTTAGATACAGGACGTTCCGCAGATTTGAAAGCTGATTCTATATGACCGAAAGCCTGCATCTGCTTACTTTTATCGGCAGTAGCCTGCTCACTAGCCTTAACAATCTTTTCAACTTTTTCAACCAGTTCATTAACTTTATCACCGATTGGTTTAATTACTGTTCTAGCTACTGACCCAGCTATTTCCATAGTAGTTGATGTATAGTCATCTGCAGCTTTCTTATCGTACTCTTCCTTAAATGCGTCGATTTCTTCCTGTGTTGGAGGTTTTGGGACTTCATCAGTAGGCTTGCCCTGCTTTTCTAAATATTCAAGAAGTTTCTTTGAAACCTCCCTATCCACATTGGCATCACCATCTTTAAGCCTGTTAACAGTCTCCTTTAAGTTAGAAACTTCACCAACTATTGACTTCAATTCATCTGTACTATACTCTTTACCATCGATTTCAATTTTTTCGCTTGCATCTTTTCCGTCTCCATTATTATCATCTGCAGACCCAGCATTTAAATCTCCTTTACTAGCATTTGGGTCATCCTGTAAACCGTGACTCACCATCTTCTTGATAAGATCGTCATTACTAATGTCACCATTAGTAGGATTACCATCATTTTTATTCTGGTTATCCACAGTGTTATTAGTATTCTGGTCTGTGTTTAAATTTTGATCAGTAGGCATCCTCCCCACTCCTTTCTTTATGGTTTTCTATTACATCATTCATGATTCTTTTAACCTCATGAATAGCATTAATTTTATTTCTTGCTTCAGTATATGCAATTTTTTCCTTTTCTGAACCATTAATGGGATCAGTATTAACAATAATCATAAACCATTTCATTAAAACAGCATTATGTACCGCCTTTAAAATGGGATTATCATTTAAGGATAACATTTCTTTAAGTACAGAAACATCATTTAAATCAACTGGTTTATCTAGATGCAAATCTACTAATATCTGTTTTTTGTCCCTAAACAAGTGTTCCCTCCCTCTCAACATTTCTTATTAGTCTATCAGCCTCCTCATTTCCTGCCATTTGTGCCCTCTGCATTTGTATCTGTTGCATCCGCTGTTGCATTCTAGGATCTACTTTTAGTAACTCATATGGATCTTTAACTATTCTAGAATTCTTTAACATATTTACTAGTGTTGCGGTTCTATCAATCATCGGATCTTGAAGAGCTAATTGGTATAATTTGGCGTAAAAAGCCATCTGTTGGTCAACGCTTCCACCAGTTGAATCGATTATATCCAATATTACATCTGCATTTCTAATATTTTGAGGAGTAACTCTAACTGCTCTTCTTTCAAAAGTCTTACTATTTATAAGCATTAACGTTCTTGGAGTAGACCAGAAGGATAGAGTGTATTTTAAATGTGATATAAGATTTGGTTTGTGACCCGTTCTTATTGCTGTATATATCATATGATTTGAACGTCTATCAGCACCCTCTTTAACTTGCGTTAATTCAGTTGCTGTTCTCTTCTGACCCTCAATAGATCCAAGTCTAGATGCAGAAGTACCCACAGTCAAATCATGATCCCTTTGCGTGAAACCCATCATCTGTTCCCACGTAGCACCAGAAGTATCTGCAGGATTAAGAGTTTGTAACACCCTACGAGCATCCATATCAATTTCTGATGGAAATATCTTACCTGGAGGGTGATCTTCCAGTTGTTTCCAGTTTGGTAGTGCATTCTGATTAACTATGTATGCTGGATTTACTGCCATAGCCAATCCACGCATTCTCAAGTTGTACCACTCATTAACGGCTCTCTGGTAATCTACTGCTGGGTCAACAATACCTATACCGTTAATTGAACCATCAACGTCCGGTATAACGTTCATCGCATGAAGTCCAAGACCGTCCGGAGCGACGTTTATATCACATCTTACTACCAATTGTCTATTTACCAATGTTACCAAATAGTATCTATTAGCTTGGAATTTTCCTTTTAGTAGTTTCGGATCTGATATTCTGCCTACGTATTCGATTTCGTTATCAACTTTTGAAGACCAAATATTCCAATTTTCATCAAAATTGTTTGGTCCTTCAGTATCTAGCTTAGAACTTCCCTCCATCGTTTTAAGCTCTTTGAAGACTTTCGTACTGTACCCATAATTCTCCTTATTATCTAAATACCATACACGTGGGCGTTGCCTTTCTATCATCCTATAATCTGCAGTCTGGTGTAATTTACCGAATTGTGCGGATGGGTCAACAAGAACACGTGTTGGATACGGTACGTCAAAATCTGGATGATCTGCAACAGCCTCGTTTTCATCTATCAACATCATTCTTCTTTCTCCGGTTAACGGATTAAATTGTTGACTGTATGTTGTTTTAATACGCTCACGATAATCATAAAATGGTGCTAGATAACCAACACCGAACATACAAGCATGACGATAAGCCCTCATAAATCCTAATGAATAATCAACGGGTACAGTTGTGTTATACTCCATAGCAGCCTGAACTGCTTCCGATATTGCTTCACTTTTAGGATCAAATCCTCTTGGGCGTATTACGAAGAACGGATTATTAGAAAACAAGGCTTCTTTACAATCACCTGCAAATTGCTCAACAGATCTAAATATTAGACCTAGAAAATATTTCTGTTCCCTTGTTCTCGTATAGGATGGCTGATTATCGTTGTATGTTCTTAAATATCCCCTACGCCATATTTTACATCCTTGCTCCAGTTGTCTATATTTTTTATAATCCTTGCAGTGCTTAAACTTCTCAAGAATTTCTTTTATTAACAACTGTTCTTCTTCTTTTGTCAGATTCATTCCCAATTCTCAGCCCTCCTAATAATATTCTTCATACTCTTCAACCATGTTTCCTATACCCTCTACATAATCGACGAAACTATTAAAATCGTCATCAAAGTTACTTTGTATTTCTTCCTCTTCAGTAATAATTTCATCATTTTGAAATGGTGGTAAGTATTTATACGCCTGAGTCATTATTGCTCTAGATATTACTATATCATCAAAAAATTTACCACCACGTCCTTTATTCTGTGCTGACATCTTACCATGAGCGTCTTTTACAAATGTTATACACTCTTCCCAGAACATTATAAATGGATCGTCTAGTTCATTATTTCGTATCATTTTATCAAGTGAGTCTATCATTATAGGTTTACTAACCTGATTTGTTACCCACCCAAGCTTTTCTGAGAAATCTGTAAGTGCTCCCGTATCCTGATATTTTTCGTGTCCCACGTATGGGTATATTTCAAATAGTTTTTCTATTACAGCATGACCCATGTTGTTTTTTTCGATCCACGCAGGACAATAACCGTAATATACCCCAAGTTTTGCTATTTCCATAGCATATTGATGAGGAGACCAATGCCCTCTCAATTGTGCTATCGTTTTAATTTTATGTGTATCTGACCTATCATACACAGCTGTTACGTCCCAGTCCCCTTGTTCTAGACCTTCCGCACAATCGGAGCAAAGAAAATAACGATTACTAAAGCAATAAGAATCATCAGGATATTTGAAAACCAATAAAGAACCACGTTCATTCGGGACGAAATCCACGGCAAGATTTCTTTTGTTGGTGCAAATTCCTCTCTCATTAAATTTTGGCGCATAACTTTTTTCTTCTCCAGTTTCTTCATTTATTTCTGCTCTCCATCTTAAATCACCTTTTATCATTTCTGGTTCTAACAATTTTGCATCTTCTATTTTCTTCTTAACCAAATCAATGTCGAAAATAGGACGACCAGAAGCCCCATAATCGATATCCAATTCTTGAGCAATGTCAAGTCTATCATAGTTCCTCCTTCGGCATTCATTATCGTACCAAACGGAGCGTGGCTTATTCTTCTCATCATAATATAACCCATCTGCTTTGTGTGGGTGCAATGGCCAGTGAAATGATAGAATCTGTATTGTTTTTGAGAATCTTAGTACACCAAATTGTGTTACTAATCCTTTGGGGGTTGACAGAACTATTCGACAGGGTGAAGAATCAGCAGTAGCTGTCCAAGCTTCTTTATCGTTATCCCATGATGCAAATTCATCAAGCATTATCATATTATATCTTCCTTGTCGAGAAAATTCTGTTGATGCAGCTCCACCTTGTATCGAACCACCAGTTGATGGGTTATATAAATTTAATTTCGTATCATGTATTTTCGGTCGGAGGTCTGCAGGGACTAAGAATGGCGGTAAACGTTTCAGCATGTACCGCAATTTTCCAAAATGTGAGTCTATCATCCAGTTGTCCACCAATGGTTCTATACGTGAACCAAGTAAAGCTTGAAAATTTGGTATAGTCAACCAACACCATAGGGCAGCTGCAAGAACTAACCATGTTGCCCCCATATCTCTAGATTTGTCTATTAATACATCATCTGGGTTTATAAGTATTTTATTGATTACTTCAGCAAAAAATTCATGTTGATAATTATAAAAAATGAATGGCATATCTTTAGGCATATTCATTCTATCACCTGACATATTTCGTGGGTCAAATGTCCAAAACCATGTGTTAACTGCCCAAATTGGGTCAGAACAGAATAGTCTACATATTTGTTGCTTTATCTCATCATCAGTTTCTGCCATTTCAATAAGTTTTTCACGGTACTTCAGATTATCTTTTAACAGACTTGGATAATCCGATATTGAGTCTCCGTGAAATTGTGATAGCATCATCCTTTTCTCTATCCTCCGGTATTGTATTGTATATATTAGTAACATGCGAATCTGGTTTAGCGTTCGCTTTAATCTCAAGCTCTGCCATCTGCTTATGTACTTCCAATAGTGCTTTTGCAGCTTGCATTTGTATCATTGGTCTATTTAGTCCTTTTCGGGACTCTGCCATTTCCGTTAGTGTTCTTAAACACGTTAATGCCTTACTTATGTCTTCGTTTTTCAGATGATTCTGAATTGTCTTATAATATTTTACCGCCATGTCGTTGGCGTTTTCGTCGTGATCCATATAAAATTCTCATTAATAAAATTAACTTATTTTTTCTAAGAGTTTACACATCCTTTTTGAAGCAAAAAGTTTGTAGTAAATTCATTTTTATTAAATTACCCTTTCTTCCTATTTTTTAGGTAGTTTATTAACAGGTTTATTAACCATGTTGATACCGTTACTATAGCTGTGGTAGGTGCATCCGTCTGACCACTTTCAGTAGCACTTTTAGTTGCTATAGCAGTTGCAGTACCAGCTATAGCTGCAGGTCTAATACTTTTAATTATCCCTTTTAGAAAACTGTAACCTTCCTTAACTCCCATGTTACTTTCCTTTCTTTTTGTATGGTACTCCTATTGGACCTTTACCCTTACCTTTTCCGAGACCTCTACCCATTCCTTTAGAACGGATTTTGCCCCCAGGACAACTTTTCTTTTTTGGGTGTGGCATTTTTATTCCTTTCTTTTAAAGTATTTTATATTCCACGTATATACACGGAATGGTTTCCTGTTTAGCGTTACCTGAGTTCTTTATAAGAACCGTCTATAACGCCTAACCGAATTTCTAAAATCAAATTTTATTTTTACTATGAAATTGTTGAGACTGCGTAACGCCAGTGGGAGCATGTCTCAAATATGATTTGAAATTCTCAGGGAAAAGTTCCGGTTGGAACGTGTTCCTAGAACGATAAGTCTTGCAGAATACCGTCATGTAACATGTACTATTAATGTTTCAGTATATATTTGATATATTTCTCTTTGCTGGTTTACAATCTATATATTATATATGTATACTATTCTAACTGTCTTAAACAGAGAAAGGGGGAAGTACCTAATAAGGGCTGGAGGTTCCTCTAAAGCTGAATGGGACCCAGTTAAACGCTTAAGTCCGAAGCGCAAAACCCGAAACCCAACGAGAAAGGCGGGAGACGGAACGAGCAGGACGGGTTCTTTTCCGCTTAACCGCTTAACAGTGACGAAAAACCTGTCGAGCGTTTCAGAGTGAAACAATTAAACACTTAACTCCGAAGCTGGCACGCTCTTTGCTACGAGAAGAGTAGGACGGCACGACGACGAGACGAAAACACGAAGCACGAACACGGACGTTGGCACGTCGTTTGCTAGAAAAAGAGAAGAGACAAGAACACGAAACGAAAGGAGACAAAGTGGAACAGGAAACAAAAAAGACAGACGAACAGAAAGCGCAAGAGCACAAAGCAAAAGCAGAAACAAGAGCAAAGGAAAACGCAAAAAGGTACGAGAACACAAACCCAGACACACTCAAGTGGGACGAGAACTCCAAAAAGTACAGCGTAGAGCTTAAGTGTGAGTGTGGCGAAACACGACGGGTTTTCACTTCGGACTTGTTTCAGGTAAAACAGTGTGTCGAGTGCACCAACAAGGCAAGAGCGGAACGCAGGAAGCAGAAACGAGCCGAGAAGAAAGCCTTGAAACTTGAGGAAGGAGGGAAAGTGTGAAATGGCACGGGATTTGCTACGTTATTGGTAGGAATAAACGAAAGGAAATTAAATGACTGTTAAAGAAAGAGTTACCGAAAAGCTGATGGAACTATCCATCAAGAAGCTAGTTAAAAAACTTGCGAATGAGCCGAACTGTGGCGACAACATCGTCAATATCAAAAACGGTATAAAGCACAAGCTGATTGAAGCGATTTATTCCTGCAGATCTGACGAAGAATGGGAAGTAGAATTAGACGTTGATGAAGTCTTTAACAGGGAGGAAAAATGAGCGAAATTGAAAGACCAGTTGAAGCAACTGATGATGTTTTAGAATACCTCGATGAATTACGTGAAAGCGGAATAACTAACATGTTTGGTGCAGGAGCTTATCTTACTGAAGAATACAAATTTGATGGTGACATTGCCAGTAAAATATTAAGTTATTGGATAAAAACATTTTCAAACAGGAGTAAAAATGAAACAGATTCGAATAATGACTGCGAAATTTCGTCCTTGGGCTTGTAAAAAGAAAAGGGCTGACCTCAGCGAGAAGACAGCCCCGAAAGGAACAGGAGTCTTTCCGAATAGGAAATACCCACCGTCGAAAATACTAGTCTTAAATAAGAAAGGAATGTAACATGGCTAAAAGTAGAAAAGATGAGCAGTTCATGACGACAGTCGAGTGTGTATTGAGAAAACCTGCCACTTGTGAATATATGAAAGAAGTTGAGTTTTTTCTTAAGGGAACTGAATTAACAAGAATAAGATTCTGTAGCTTCTCCCAAACGACATGCTACTACGCAAGCAAGATGAAGGTTAAAGAATTAGACTGAAACATACTTAAAATTGGGAGGTTATTATACCATGAGAGAAATTTTAATTGTGGATGTACAAGTCCCAGAAGGTAAGACAATAGGAAGTGATTTGGATTTAGAAACAAAATCACATATAAATAATATAATGTATGCAATTATTACAAGAGGTTTGTTAATTAACAGAAATGGAGACATTTATGATATTATCACATAAAGAAGTGCTTGAGGAATTAGTTGATATCAATGGTGTGTCTTGTATGATTGAAGCACTTGTACAAATCTGTGCTGAAAAAGCTAATGATTTTAGTAATGGGAATGGTACAAGACGACATTTTAGAGAAATTGCGCTTATATTACACGACGCATCAATAAATATAGATGAAAATGAATCATGAAACTAGCGGACTAATAGTTCGTTACCATTATTGAACAAACAAGAACGCCATTAACTAAATAAAGGAGGCAAAAATGGCAGTAAAAGTGAAACAAAACGCAAAAGAGGTTAAAAAAGAGTCTGAGAACAAAGCTGCTAATGACGGTGCTAACGGGGCAAAGAAAGCTGGACCACCTAAGAAGGCAAAAAAGACAGAGGATTACTTTACGGAGAAGTATCCTCACGCAATCGCAGGTACACTTAGATTTGATGAATCTGCAAACAAACAGAAAATGAAAATCAAGTGTGAAGAATGTGGTGACACTAATCGTGAAGTTTATACTTCCGACCTTTTTCAGGTAAAAGTTTGTCTTGAATGCGCAAAGAAGAAACGTGCAGCTTCCCGTAAGAAAAAGGAAGAGGAAACAGCCGAAGCTACAGCTTAAAAATCCGACTAGGTGAGTTGAACCTACGAGGATGTCTAGACTTTTTCTTGCCCGTTTTTGATCAATGACGTTAAAGAGAAGTAAAAACGGGCTTTTATTTTTAACAAGGAGATTTCATGGAACGCACACCCACCGAATATGAAAAATATCTAATGAGCAAATATTCCCTAACATTCAAGGGTTTATGCGATGTTAGATTCATATCTAAAGGACTGCATATACCGTTAACACTTGGAAGGGCTTGCGAGCTTTACTTATCCGGAGATCTGCAGAAGATGAAAGAGAATAGAGAAAAGCAATTAACAGAACTTGAAGACGTTATCGACAAGGTAAAGAATGTAGAACTTAGTAAGAGGGATTCAGATGACGATGTTGCAAAGTTATTAAAAGATATACTTGATAGAGACGATAAAAAGGAACTTGGTTATTTAATGTTAAAATGTAAATGCGAGGAAAGCAAGGTACTAGACCTAATTGAAGATTGGGCACGTAACCGAGCGAATAAAGGTATAATAAGAATGAGAGCTGGTAACATGCTCCGTAATGCGTTAAGGAGGAAGGTATTATGATTCTAATTGGCATGGGACTTGCTATTCTATTTATAGTGGCATTCGGATGGGTATACGGTAAAGACACGGAAAGGAAATTTAATGCATTACAATAAATATAGAGAATTACAAATAATAACTTTTATTCTATTCTTGCTTACAGTGTTACTTTCACTGTGTAGTGATAAATGGTAAGGAGATTAAATGAACAAAGCGCACGTAATAATGAAACTGGTTAAGGGAGCCTACGGGCTTGCAATGAAAAAGGAGAGAGACTGTGAAACGGCAAAGGAGTGGGCACAGGAAGCCATACTCAAAGCTACTATTGAATTCGACAGGTATAAACATCTACCTGAATCCGAACTCATAAGGGTTCTCGGAACAATATGTAAGAACACTATTGCTACCCTTCAACGAAGAGAGGTTGAAAAAGATAAAAGGCAAATCGGGCTTATTGAGGAAGTGCCAGTTGAGTTACCTGAAAAGGTACTTGACGACGGAGCGTACGAACCCTTCAATCATCGTCGGAAAGTGAAAGTAAATCCGGCTTGGTATCCTCCGGACGAATGGGAAGATCAGCTTGAAGTTTCATTATCCAAGGAGCTTCTGGCAGTTTTATTGACAAAGTTAGACCCAGACGAACGAACTTTTGTCCGTGAGAAATTGCAACCCTCCGAGCAAACACTAAAGCTGATGCAAGAAGATGCCTCGGATCATCCTCTGGATAAGCACATTTTTCCTGATAAGTCAAAAGCTACTATCTCCCGTATTAAGTCTAGGGTGCGTGACTGGCTAGACCGATTAGGCGTTCTCTCAATTGATGAGTTATAGAATCTGGGTCACCAACCACATTCACCCTTCTATTATCTTTATCCACATCTTCCCAAGTAACATATTTAACTATTTCAGCGAAAGTGCGGTTCTTTATTATACTTGCTATCTTAATAGCCTTATGATTCATATCTGAATCCAACATTACTGTTATTGCAGCATCTGAGTCCCTCACTATGTTCGCTATCCGTCCCAATTGACCTTTCTTCAACTCAGAACCTAATAAGGCAATACTCAATCTCTCCTTTTTGCGCAATGCTATAGCATCCATTATTCCTTCGCACAAAATAATTTGGTTATAAGTCGGACTTCCATGCACATACCACATTGCATCTTTAGGAATGTCACGGGGAAACAAATTTTTCGGTCTCATTTCTTCCTTTATTGCCCTGCCTTGCCACCAACCCTCATTACTTTTAAATATAAGATAAAAAGGTACAGTGTTGGAGTAATAAACATCATAAATTGAAGGATCTATACCTCGTTTCTTAGCATATTCTAATGTCATCGTCCCTAATCGGGTATCCGGTGGTGTGCGCAGGGATACTAAGTCACTGTTCCTATCTTTAATTGTCCTTTTATGATGATAATAATTATCCCTATACGATGACATTCGTGCATTGTTTAGCCATATAACCTCGTCTATCGTCAGTTTTCTACTATACCCACACTTAAAGCAGTAGATAGCTTTCTTCCACATATTAATACACAAATGACCACTGTTATCGTTACAAGATGGATTTTTACACAGAACTAACAATTCTCCGTTGCTTCTTTTTCCTTTTATTACGAACATTTTTCAACTCCAGTGCTTCTGAATAAATCCTAATTCTAGCTTCGTTTGCAGATCTACTACTGAACTGACCATAATTGGTATTATAAAAATCTTTACATCCTACACGTAAAATTACCGTCTTGTGGTAAAAATCTTTAGCTACCTCAAATTGTTTATATGGGCAACCACGACAGTCCTTATAATAAAACTTCTGACACAAAGGACAGTTCCTTATATCCTCAACTAGTCGTTCCATCATAGATTCAGTTCTTTTAATGACAAATTGTATTTGCTTAGAAGTTAGTGTTTTGGATATCTTTAATGTTAATAAGTTCTCAATTGTTTTCATTCTTTACCCTCCTCATATTTACTATAAAAATCTTCTGCTTGCCTTATGCAATGAGAAATACCTAATAGACAATAAGGGGGTTCCATCTTTTCAAATATTTTCTTCATATCTACAAGCTGTTCCCATGCTTTTTCTGCCATATCTGCCCTGTGGGGGCATTGGTTATCGTGTCCGTCTTGCGCACATTCATTAATACATTCAATTATTGCATCTACTGGTATTTTATTCATTCACACCTCCCTAAATAAGTTTTCGCCCACATTCTGGACAGTAATTCCAATTCCATCTTAGCATAGTAGGGGCGCCAGGATTACCACTACAATGTTCACATAATTTAGGTTTCTCCGGCTCTTTGTGTTCAGCATCCCAACATTTATCACAGACAGTAAAAGTTATATTACCGACAGGCTTACCACAACTATCACATTTATTTTTCATACAATCACAATTGCCATTAGCGGGCTTTTTGCAATTAGGACACATCTCCGGCTCTTTGTATATGCGGAATTTAGAGTCTTTGAAGTCTTCAAAAAATTCAGATAAAAACATATAGTCATTTTCACGTATACGAATCTTATATAAGTATTTATCCATACACAAGTAATCATATTTAGAGGCGTTTTCACTAATTACTTTCTCCCCACCCCACATAGCATCAAAAGCCTGCTTTACATCTAATGGATAATCTTCACTCATTTTATTTCCTTTTTTAATTTAATCCCATATTTTATTATTTTTAATCTTATGTTGTTTCTGATAGCATAAGCAGCAGCATCAGCAGCAACATAAGCAGCAGCATAAGCGGCATAAGCAGCAGCATCAGCAGCAGCATCAGCAGCATAAGCAGCAGCATAAGCGGCATAAGCAGCAGCAGCAGCATAAGCAGCATCAGCAGCATCAGCAGCATCAGCAGCATCAGCAGCAGCATTAGCAATATTTTTATTTGTTGGATTTTTAGCACATTTTTTAGCCACTTCTATTGCTTGTCTTGGTCTTTTGTCAACTGGATATTTCTTTTCAAAAATATCAATTACCTGCTCGGCAGCGTAAACGGCATAAGAAACATATCCTTTATACGGCAGTATTTTAACTATTAACCAGTTAGCCCAATCATATCTTTTTTCTTTTATTAAAGCATTTATGATACTTAAAGATGCATGATTTTTTTGTTTTTCAAACCATTCAACGCCTTCCACACAGGCATTTTTTTCCTTTAAAAATTTAACTGTTAATATTTTCATTTTATTTCCTTAAAAACACACGATTCGCTTCTTTCAATATAATTTTTACATATATTTTTAACATTTTTTCAACTTGTTTTACGTTGTATTCATTTACACCTCCATTAAAAGCAATAAGGCTATTTACCGTCACCGGAACCGTAACCGGAACCGTAACCGGAACCGTCACCGGAACCGTCACCGTCACCGTAACCGTCACCGTAACCAAAACCGGAACCGTCACCGTAACCAAAACCGTAACCGGAACCGTAATAAATATCTTTAATTTTGTTCATTTGGTTTTAACTCCATTATAGATTTATATGCTTCTTCTGTACATTCTGTCATTGAGTACTCCTCAACAATGACCTTTCTGACGACTGTTCCAGATACTTTTGAATCGGATGATATGCCAGACATAGCAACACCCTCGTACCAACTTAAATTTTTATCTTTTGGTTTATGATACCAAATACGTCGGCAATTTTTCAGTTCAACCCCTGTATCATCTGCAATCACAACTGTACCTGCATTAATTCCCTCGTTCCTACTTCTTACAAGCACATTTTTACCAATCATTCTGGTTGCAACTGTTTGCTCACCTGTAAAATTTACAACTTCCGTTTTAATTGAATCTGCTTTTACATATTCAACTTCATCAATTTTAATTGTGTTTGGTTTTGACATTTACATTCCTTTCTTTAAGTTAAAAGCAATAAGGCGGAACATGGTCGACATCATAAACCTTTGAGGGTTCATGCACATCCCGCCTATTGCCAATTACTTTGGTATCAATTGCAAACAAGCAGTTGGTCTTGTAATTATAAGTACACTGGTAGATTTATTTCCATTCGGCATGGTAATTCTACTATCCGGTACTTCAATAACGATAGACTGACCTGAATGCATCAATTCGCACAGTTTTATAGATACACCTTGCAACTCTTTAATCATTTCAGCCATTTGCTTTGCTTTTCCATTTCCACCTATACTCATTAAATACCCCACATTTCCGGAAATTCAATTTTAAGAATATCCATTACAAGTTTCCAATTCCATTTACTTTGATTATTTCTATGTGCTAAGTTTATCCAGAACAAATCTTTATCATCTAAATAAACATCAGCAATAGGTTTTATCCCAGTATTATCTGGGTTATGTGCCCACTTCCTACAATGTGGCGGTCTTATACCATTAACGTCATGATACCATATGCTATTTTTGTTTAACCAGTTGATAAGCTTTTCATCGATTTGTCTAACAGTAAAAATTATTATATACCAACCGTGATGATACAATTCTTTCAATGCTTCAGGTGCTCCAGGTATTTTATCATAAAAATCTAACTGTGTTGAAAAATCTTTTGCATAAACATGGTCATGTATAACCCCGTCAAAATCAATACATATTGTACGTTTATATTTATCTCTATTTCCGTGATATTCAACGCCTGTTCCTATTTTTGTAGGAAATGAGAAATCTGGATCTAACCAATTCCACGGATTGAGTGCCCTCCCTCCT
>JAEORY010000398.1 GCA_016840645.1 Candidatus Borrarchaeota archaeon
ACGTGTCGGTATTTGCTAGCTCTTCTTCAACTATTTCTGTTGCGTTCCTGACAATTTCGATTCTCTCAGGTGTTATTTCTCCGATTACTCTTGCTGCTAAAGCAGGTCCTGGAAAAGGCATTCTGTTATAAGTTGATTCTGGCAGTCCAAGATGTTTAGCAACAACTCTTACGGTATCTTTTCTTAGTTGGAGTAAAGGCTCAATGACTTTGTAGCCATATTGTTCTTCAGTATCTATTCCAAGTTGCTCTAGGACATTGTGTTGCCTTTTTATCCCAGCAACAGTTTCCTCTATGTCGGTGTAAATGGTTCCTTGAAGTAAGAATTTGGCTCCGATTTCCTTTACTAATTTCCCGAAAACATCCTTATAGAAAGTTTTTGTAATACCTTTATCCCTCTTCTCTTCTGGATCTATTATTCCTTTCAATGATTTGAAGAAAATGTCTTTTGCGTCTATAATTTCAACATGGACTCCTAGATCTTTAAATATGGAAAAAACTTGTTGAGGTTCATTTGATCTCATTAAACCATTCTCTATGAAGTAAGTTTTGAGCCGACTTCCTAAAGCTTTGTGCGCTAACATAGTGACCGTTGATGAGTCAACACCGCCAGATAATGCATTAATAGCAATTCCATCTCCAACTGTTGAGGATATCTCTTGTATTTTCTCCTCTATGAATTTTTCAGGATTAAGTTCATTAATCTTTATCTCTTTAATCTCCATTTGAAAAACACCCATATTAAGCTATAATATTTAAGTTGATTTGGATTTTAAGCTTTCTTTACATTCTTATGACTGATTCTTTTTAAAACCACAAGTCTCAATCCTTCTAAGAGATTAATGATGATTTTAAGAAACATTCTAAATAACTTGTTAAAATTTGCTAAAAAACGGAAAAAATATGCATATGAAGTGTATTCAAAAATCAACAGTTAAAGAATAAGCAAGTACCTGATTTTCTAATGAAATAGTTCAACACAATTAAAAAGAAAAATTATTTGGAATTAAGATTTGGAGATGGAACTCTACTATCTCATCAAAATATCAAAGGTGTCCTCTTTTGTGCGAGCTCTAAATCTCTTTTAGCACGTTGATGATTAGGATTTAGCATCAACACCGTCTCATAACATTCTATTTCCTGACGAAAATAGCCCATTCTTCCATAAGCCCATCCCAAGAATAACCAAGCATTTTCATCGTGAGGGGTGATTTCAACAATTCTTTGATAAGATTGAACTGCTTTGTCGCTTTCTCCCCGCCTTTCATAAGCGACGCCAAGGTTGTACCATGCGATATCGTCTTCTGGGTTTAATTGTATCGTTTTGCTGTAGCATTCTATTGCTGTCTCGCGTTGACCTAATTCATCATAGGCAGCACCTAGATTATTCCATAGTTTTATTGAGTTTGGATTGATACTCAATGCACGTCTGTAGTATTCGATTGCACTCATGTACTGAGATAACTCGAAACAAGTGACGCCCATGTTGTACAAAAGATAAAAATTGTTTGGATCACTTTCTAGTGCTTTAGTATATTCATCTATCGCTTGTTGGTATTTCCTTTGCTTGAAATATGTATTTCCCCTTTTGAAGTACTCCTCCACGAAAGACATTATGAAACAACTCTCCACCATATCACTAGATTTTAATATTTTGAAAATTTCGCAGTGTATTACGCTCCTATATACAAATTTAACAGAAACTAACTGCAAATATTATAACATATCTTTAGAAATAAAACATTTACGCATAAACTTTAAAACAAAGGAAAATAATTGCGAGGTTTACAATTGTTTCCAGAGAAAAAATTGCGAGGTTTACAATTGTTTCATGAGAAATGTCTGATTTTTTAAAATATCAGTTTTCGACTTCATTTACCTTTCTTGACCAAAGGTCAGAACTACTAAGCGCAACTAAACCTATGCAGAGAAGCATGATAACAGCAACGACAATATAAATAATAAACAATCCGAAAATTTCAGATAGAAAACCATTTAGAAAAGACGAAAATGCGCCTCCAATCCAGCTAATACTCATAAAATAGCCATAGCTGCGACCTCGTTTTTCAAAATGTGTTAGATCTGCTACCAAGGTAAGTACAATCGGATACATTATGTATAAGCTAAATCCTACTATAAGAAGAAGAAGGATTATCGCTACAGTTGTTTGAACGAAAGCAAATAAAATCGAAACAACACCTAATACAAGCAGTGTAAGTAGTTCAATTTTTCGCTTTCCATACTTTTTAAATATAAAACCGCTTAACGAGATTGAAATGACTCCTACGGCGATCATTATACTCATTATGGAGTCTGCAATTGCTGTACTAAAGCCTTTTGTGGTTGTGAGAAAGAGTGGTGTAAAAGCAAGATACGTGCGATACGCTGCGCCAATACAGAAATTAAGAGCCAGTATGAGAACTAAACCCCATTTTACCTTTGAGGAATAACTCGATGGTTTGTTTTCATCTGATTTGGAATGAGTATTTGAAGAGTTATTATTAGAACATACATATGAAGAATTTCTAGAAAGGATTGTGTGGATAATAATAGCCAGTACTGCTAAGACCCCCCATATTAGAAAAGCTAGTCGCCATCCGAAAAATTGACCTATAAATCCATTTGAAAAGAATGCAATTAAGACGCCTAGATCACCAACCCCAGCAATTATCCCCATAACTTTGTCACGATGGACATTTCCTTCATAAACGCGGGACACCAAAGTAAAATTTGCAGGGTGGAATGTACTTGCTCCAATTCCTGCCATGCAATTGAAGGTGAATAATGCAGAGAAAGTTTGAGTTTGACTAATCAGAAAAGAAGAAATCATCACTATTCCTAGACCGATGCTCAATAAGATTTTTTCAGAGAATTTTTCTGAAAGGTAACCAAACAAAACCTGAAAAATGCCTAAAATTAATAGATATGAAGCTAAGAGCACACCTATTTGAAAATAGCTTAGCAAGAATTCTTGTGCTATAAGTGGTAATAATGCAGCTATGACAACTTCTGAGCCATCATTCACCATATGTACAACAGAACAACCTGTTAAAAGCTTTCGTTCAATGTATTTGGACATATTGTATTCTTCCGTGCTCAAGGATTTTGCTTGATAAAAAAGAATAACCGATGACAAAAACTCTAGTAATTTAAATCTTTCTGAATCAATCATCTACTAAAACTTAGACATAGTTTGAATTATATCTCCTTACATAGTCAGATATCCTCTCATAAGATTTGCTATTACACAAGAATGGATTGGCAAACACTTATTTATTATAAATCTTGCCGATATTATTTTTATAGTCGTTTGACAAGTTCTTAATAGAGATTTTCTGTCAACAGACATAATTAAACACTGAAAAGCCATATGAGCTTACCTCTCAAAAATAAAAGAAAAAAACGGTGATGAACTGAATATGACAAATGGTTATGTTACTGTTAGAGGGAATAACTATGAAGTTAAAAAAGGCAAGTTAGAAATCCGTTTTAAGAAAATAAAAGACATTTCCGAGATTCAGGGCTTAGGTAATTTTACAAATATTCAAGAGTTGATTATTGACCATAACAAAATAAAGGAGATTCGCGGTTTAGAGAACCTAGCTCAACTAAGAGTATTGGATCTTCGTTTTAATGAAATAACAGAACTAAAAGGCTTAGAATATCTAACAAACTTGCAGAAAATATATCTTAAAGGAAATCCTATACGAGCGGATGAGAAGTATTTAATGGGCAAGAGTGCACAACAGGTTGTAAGATATTGTCAAGAAAAAGTAAAAGGACTACCTTCTGAAGGTCAAGTTTCAACTACCCCAATTCCTGTTATGGAACCGGTTATGCAACCTGGTATTGAGACGAGTCCCCCTGTGGCTGATGTTGCGGAAGTCCATCCAATGGATGCGAAAAAATGTCGGAATTGTGGTTTTAAATTGGAAGATGATGTGATATACTGTCCGAATTGTGGAGTTGAAATTGAATCAGGTTTAAAACCTGTAATAAAAATGAACACTTGTCCATCTTGTGATTTTCCACTTGAAGATGATATGATCTTCTGCCCGAACTGTGGAAAAAGTTTAAACTAATAAGTGGATTCAATGTTCCCTCTTAAAAAGAGAATTATAGTATTTAACTTAATAGGCGGGAAGTCCACTTCCGACAGCTAGGGGATGAAAGCCGCTAGCTTTATATATATTTTTGGGGTAGAAGTACTGATAAAAGAGTCTGCGTGAAGCCCATGAAACTCACACAGAAAATCAGGATTTTTCCGACACCAGAACAGGAAGTAGTGCTCTGGAAACTCTCAGAGAAATGCAGACTCATCTATAACTTCGCTCTTGCCGAAAGAAGAGACGCTTATAGAAACGGGACAAAGGATGTGAACTACCGCACACAGCAAAACGACCTACCAATGATCAAAGAACACTTCCCAGAG
>JAEORY010000399.1 GCA_016840645.1 Candidatus Borrarchaeota archaeon
GTCATAGTAGTAGAAGTAAAACCG
This sequence comes from Candidatus Borrarchaeota archaeon, assembly GCA_016840645.1. The sequence goes on from JAEORY010000399.1 coordinate 25, forward strand.
CATAAGATACTTACTGCCGCCCTTGAAGGCATGGATGTAATGCCTATAAAAGAGGCTGCAAAAGTAGGAGATATCTTTGTAACTGCTACAGGTTGCAAGAACGTAATTGCACAGGAACATATGGAATTAATGAAAGATGGAGCAGTTCTAGCGAACTCTGGACACTTCAACGTTGAGATTGACATACCTGGACTTGAAGAAATTGCTGTAGAAAAGAAAGAAATCCGACCTCTTGTGAATCAGTATATATTAAAAGATGGCAGACGGATATTTCTTCTTGCCGACGGACGACTTGTCAACTTGGCAGCTGCAGAAGGACACCCCTCAGAGGTCATGGACATGAGTTTTTCTGATCAAGCACTAGCGGTTGAGTGGATTTGCAAGAATAAAGATGACCTTAAAAATAGAGGCGGAGTCGTTATTGACATTCCAGAAGAAATCGACAATCAAGTTGCTCAACTAAAGTGTGAAGTAATGGGTCTAAAGTATGATCTACTAACACCAGAGCAAGATAAGTATCTAAAAAGTTGGGAAGAAGGTACATAGTGATTGCTTGTAACACCTCACACCTTCTTTTTCAATTTAAGTTATTTTTGAACCTGGATGAAGAGGTCGATCAACCATTAGAAGGCCTAAAGCACCTGTTTGCGGATCTTCTGCTGCTAAGAGCATTCCATTAGATTTTAGACCACGGATTTCTGCCGGTTTAAGATTAACTAGTACTATTATCTGTTTATTCACTAATTCTTCTGGTTTATAGTAGCCGATTAGTGATGAAACAATTTGCCGTGTTCCAAGCTCGGCACCTAGATCTACTTCCATGCGAATTAACTTTTCAGTACCTTCAACACGCTCTGCAACGACAACTTTTCCTACACGCATATCTAATGTTTTGAAGTCATCAAACGTAATGAGTGGAGTGGGTTCAGAAGGTTCAGTAGGTTCAACTAGTGTTGCTTGTAACTTTTCTTCTTGAGCCTTTATTATTTTGTCATCTATCTTGGCGAACAGGGGCTCAGGATCTTCTACGATTTTATGCCCTGCTGGAAATCCTTCAAGGGCTGCGTCCCAGGTCTGCTCGTGCACAGAATCCTCAAGACCCAGAGCTTTCCACAATCTTTCTGCTACAAAAGGTAAGTATGGTTCCATAAAAATAGCAAGTGCTCTAACTACTTTTGCACACACACCAAGCGTAGTTTTTGCTTTTTCTGGTGCTTCTTTTATCGCTTTCCATGGGGCTTTATCATTAAAGTATTTATTGCACTTATGCATGAAGTCCATGATGCTTGTTAAACCAGTACGGAGTTCAAAAGACTCTATACTTTTTTCAATATTCTTTTGCAGTTCACCAACATGTTCTAAAAGCTTGTTATCGGCTTCATCGAGATCATTGATTTCTTGGACTACACTGTCAAAGAAGCGATTGGTAAAAGTAAGCGTTCTGTGAATGAAATTTCCGAGATCTGAAACAAGTTCATTATTAACTTTTGTTTGATACTCTTTCCATTTAAAGTCCGCATCTTCCAAAAGATTGGAGTAACTAATCCAGTAATATCGTAAGGTATCAGGATCAAAGTTATCCAGGAATTCAGTGAGTCCGACGTACCAGCCTCTACCTTTGGACATTTTGCGTCCTTCAAGGTTTCCATATCCATATGTGGGGATTTTGGTAGGTACTCGATGGCCAGAGCCCATCAGTTCGGTAGGCCAAAAAAGTGCATGATGGTATACTATCCCCTTTCCAATGAAGTGAATTAATTCAGTACTTTTTTCCTCTGCAAGATCCTTTAACCAAAATTCTTTCCATTTCAATTCATCTTTCGCTACCTCGATTGCCCACTCCATGGTAGAAGTCTTGTAACCAAGAAAAGCGTCAAACCAGACATAAACAACCTTTCCTTCAGCATTATCGAGGGGAACAGGAACACCCCAGTCTAAATCACGAGTTATACAGATGTCTTCCAAGCCAGGTTCAAGATATTGCCCAATTAAATATTCCTTACCGTAAACTGGGAGCACATCTTCCTCTTCTAGCCATTTTCTTAATTTTTCTGCAAAATTTGAAAGTTTGAGATACCAGTGCTTGCTTACTTCAATTAGGGTAGCTTCACCGCAGAGCTTACAATGTGGGTACAACAGTTCACCCTCGTGAAGGGCTCGACCGCAACTGTCACATTCATCTCCTCGTGCTTGATCAAACCCGCAATAAGGGCATTTTCCTTCTACATATCTATCTGGTAAGAATCTCTTATCATTAGGACAATAGGGGAGCGAAAGATCCTTCTCATAGATGTGACCAGCTTCATATAGTTTTAAAAAAACGTCTTGAGTGTTTTCATAATGTAGTTTTCTACTTGTTCTTGAGAAATTATCAAACGAAATACCAAGGCGCTTGAAATCATTCGCATCTTGCTCATAATATTTTGTAGCAACCTCAATTGGCGTAACGCCCTCTTCCTCAGCCCGTATACTAATAGGTGTACCATGTTCGTCAGTACCACTTACAAACACTATCTCATGGCCCTTTAATCTGCAATAACGAACATAGATATCTCCAGGGATATATGTACTCCGTGCATGAGCTATATGCAACTCAGAATTAGCGTATGGGAGAGCGCATGTCACGAGAATCTTTCTTTTTTTCATTGCCACCACCACAAGCCCGTTCACTTATAACGAGGTTCTTGACTTACTTAATCTTTTTAATAGGTTTCAATAGGTACTAGAACCGTAGATTAGACTTTTCATAAGACTCTAATCGCCTTATATCTATTGTGCATATAATAGTTGTGTTTAGAGTTCTATTGAGAGGACTTTAGTTTAAAGCATCTTGAATTCCTTAAAGAAAAAATCAGTATGAACTAAGAATACTGAATGGTTATTATTAACTACACTTTCAAACTCGGGGCACTAAACAATGGGATACCCATCACGTTCTCTTATATCCAAAGTTCGCCTGAAAAGAGCCCTTCTTAGTTGTTACGACAAAACTGGACTCGAAGAACTTACAACAGTCCTTTCAAAAGAAGCAAACATCGAATTAATAGCGTCTGGAGGTACAGCAAAACACCTGAAGAATGCTGGGTTGAAAGTAACACCAATAGAAAAAATAACAAGTTTTCCAGAAATGCCTGGAGAACTAGTGAAAACAATTCACCCGAAAATACACGCTGCGCTTCTGGCAGAAATAACCACTTCAGGTGAATTGACAGAAAAAATAAATCCAGAACAATTGCAGTTTTTGGAAGCCCATGAAATCAAACCTATAGATTTAGTGGTTTGTAATCTTTATCCTTTTAAGGAAACTGTCATAAAACAAAGTTCGATAGAAGCTTGCCGAAGCCAAATTGATATAGGTGGCTCTGCGCTAATAAGAGCGGCTGCGAAAAATTATCCTCGCGTAGCAGTACTTACAAACTCGGATCAGTACGAACATTTTCTAAGGCAGGTCGAAAAGCAAGATTGGTGCACCACATTCGAACAAAGAATTGAACTTGCTAAACAAGCATTTCAAGTCATCGCAGAATATGAGTTTCAAATCGTTAAGTTTATGGAAAATGTAAATCAAAATTTAGATCGTTCAAAACAATTCTATCTAATATAAAAAAAGAAGTAATCAATATTTAGTGAATTCCCAAAAGGGAAAAAATCTTGGAAAACTAAGCGAACTAATAACAATATTCAATTGGCCCTCAAGCTTGCACTGGGGCTTGAGTTATTAGCAGACTAGTGACTACTTGGTATCCAAACCATATTCCAAATCCGATGAGAATTATGCCACAAACAAGAGAAACGTATTTTAGAAATTTACCACCAACTCGTTTTCCTCCCTTTCCTAAAACTAAAGCAAGGACGAAAAACCAGAGAACGACTCCTACAACAACAAAGAAACTGTAGAAAAGGGCACTCAATTGAGTGACTCCGCCGATTACTGAGGAAAGGTAGGATCCAAATATACCAATCCAAAAAATGATAGTGAGTGGATTGGCAACTGTAATCAAGTAACCCGCTGGAAATGACCATCGTATTGACATTTTTGCAGAGTTATCTTCCTCTTTCGACTGTGGATCAATACCTTTAAACTGGAAAAAATCTTTGATTGCTATAAAACCCAAGTAGATCAAGATTATACATCCGAAAACCCAGATCACTATTTTAGCAAGGGGGTACAGAAAAAGAACAGAAAGCCCAAAAAATACAATTAATAGGTATGTTGAGTCCGCGGCTGCAGCCCCTAAGCCCGTCAAAAATCCGTGATAAAACCCATTTACGCCGCGCTTGATAACCTCCGTTGTTGTTGGGCCAACGGGAGCGGCTAAGGATATCCCTATAAGAATAGCGATGAGGATTTCCACAATCATATCTGGCTATCTAATGCGGTTTTTTAAAAACCTT
>JAEORY010000400.1 GCA_016840645.1 Candidatus Borrarchaeota archaeon
TAACTGCACGAGCCAATGCTGATACAACTCTGCAAAACAATATCAATTCGTCGGGAACTATCCCTATTGGAAGCATTATTGCATGGGCTCCTGGCTATTATACTAATGGAGCTAACGCAGGATATAATACGAATGGCGGTGCTGTTTCTCTCCCAGATGAATGGAAAATATGTAATGGAGCAGCTCTTAATGATGGTGACAGTCCAATCTTTAATGGCGCAGGTCGTTATCTTCCTAATTTATCGGATAGCAGATTTTTAATAGGCGCAGCTTCAGCAGGTAGTGTTGGGGGGAGTAATACTCTAGTAGAACATACACATAGCGTGGCAGGTGCATCTGTAGCAAACCTTAATACCACAGGCACTGTAACTAACGGTGCTTCCACAGGTACGGTAACGAATGCGGCTATTTCTGGAAGTATGTCTGCTAGTGCTTTTGCACATACTCATACAAATGATCTTGCATTTGCCCAAGTAGGACATACTCATACTAATGGAGTCACTTATCCAAACCATAGCCATGCCAAGGGTACTTTAGCTCTTAGTAGTGGAACGGTATCTTCTGGAACCGCAGATGGGGGAGGTACTTCTGGTTATGAAGGTGGTTATAATAGTTCCTACGGTGTTGCTTATATTGATGATGCCGATCCTATTAATAGATGGTTTGGGACTACCAGTTCCTTTGGTGTTCCAGCAACCGCTGATGGTATCCATCATACACACAGCACACCAAATCATACTCACAGTAATATGACAGTTGGTACATCAATTACAGGATCAACAGCAACTGACGGTGGTGGAAGCTGCGGTGGTTCAATCACAGGCGGTGGTGGAGATGCTACAACAAAGAGCGGTGGAGTCACTGGAGTTACTACTGCAGAATCTCATGCGATTACTGGTACACTCACTAGTACTGCTTTAACTGCATCTTTAACTAGTACAGCTACCACAGGTAGTTTAACCAGTGGTGCATTAACTGGAAGCGTGGGTAGTGGAAGTGCTTGTTCAGAAACAAGTAGCTTACCTAAGTATTTAGCTGTACAGTACATTATGAGGATTAAGTAATTATAAGGATTTTAGCGATGCAGTATAAGTTGTATTACAGACGTGGGTGGTTTTGGAAATCAGTAACTGTTATAGGACACAAATTTCAACAAGACTATAATCGTATGGACTGCTTTCTTCCCGATGGTTCTATCTTTAGTGTAGGTAATTGGGATAAATACGATTTGCGGCTTAAAACAGATTGGGTACTGGCTACTAAAAAACAAATGGAAAAAGAATCTGGTCAAGATATTAAATTAACTGTAGATTAATTTAATTATATATAATACCTTTTATCCTTAATAATATTAGAAGGAATGTAAGTATGAAAGGTATTATCCTAGCCGGAGGTGAAGGCACAAGACTTCATCCTATTACACAAGTTATTAGTAAACAGCTTCTTCCTATTTATGATAAACCGATGATTTATCACCCTTTATCTGTCCTAATGCTCTCTGGCATTAAGGATATTTTAATTATAAGCACTCATCATCATTTACCCCAATTTAAAGCCTTACTCGGAAATGGGCATAGGTGGGGGTTGAATTTAGAATATATCGAACAACCTAAGCCTAGAGGTTTAGCTGAAGCGTTTATTATTGGGGAAGAATTTATTGATAATCATCCAGTTTGTATGATCTTAGGGGATAATATCTTTTATGGAAATCAGCTTTCGAATAGATTACAGAAAGCTGCTGCTTTGTTTGAAGGTGCGAAAGTTTTTGCTTATTATGTCACCGATCCAGAACGTTATGGGGTTGTTGAATTTAAAGATAAGAAGGTTATCTCAATCGAAGAAAAACCATCTAAGCCAAAGTCAAACTATGCCATTACAGGTCTTTATTATTTTGATTCACAGGTAGTTTCCATTGCGAAAGGAGTGACTCCATCAAAACGTGGGGAGCTTGAAATCACAGATGTCTTGAAAACATATATGGTACGTGAGGACTTAACTGTTGAGATAATGGGACGTGGTACTGTTTGGCTTGATACAGGAACCCACGACTCACTGATGGAAGCGAGCGAGTATGTTCAAATAATGGAAAAAAGACAGGGATTAAAAATTGGATGTCCTGAAGAAATCGCGTGGCGGATGGGGTTTCTTACCAAAGATCAACTTTTTCAACTTGCGTCTGAAATGAAAAATATTCAGTATGGAAATTATCTAAAAAACTTAATAGGAGAATATCATGCTTGAATTAAGTGACAGCACTTTCCAAGAGTATATTTTAAATGCAAAACTACCTGTGCTTGTAGACTTTTGGGCTCCTTGGTGTGGTCCGTGTAAAATATTAGGAACCATTCTCAAAAAACTCGATACCCTTCAAGATCTTCAGGCCAAGATATGCAAAGTTAACGTAGATGAGAATCCCGAACTTTCAACGCGATTTCACATCCGCAGTATCCCAGCCGTTCTCATTTTTAAAAATGGTGAACTGGTAGACGAAATCATAGGGTTGAAACCAGAAGCTACCTACATTCAAGCACTTGAGGATTAATATGAAAAATATAATTGTTACTGGGGGATTAGGTTTTATTGGAAGTGCTTTTGTTAGATTGTTCCACAAAAAATATAAAATAACTGTCCTAGACAAATTCACTTATGCAGCAGATCCGAAAAGAATTACTGGCTGTGATTGTTGTGTAGTAAAAGGAGATATTATTTCTTTTCCTTTTGATAGATTAAATCCAGATGCCATTATAAATTTTGCCGCTGAAAGCCATGTGGACAAAAGCATTAAAGATGTTTACCCTTTTCTAAAAAGTAACATCGAAGGTGTCGTCAATATCTTAAATTATGCAAAGTCAGGTTGCCCTGTAATTCAAGTTAGTTCCGACGAGGTGTATGGCTCCATTGCTCAAGGAAGTTTTATAGAGCCTGACCGCTTCTATACAGGTAATCCCTACAGCTCCAGTAAGGCCAGCGCAGAGCATTTCTGTATGGCTTATCATAATACTTTCGGTGTTGATGTAAGAATAACTCGTGGATCAAACAGTTATGGTCCTTATCAATTCCCAGAGAAACTCATCCCTCTAGCTTTAAAAAAGCTTCGCAATAAAGAAAAAATTCCTGTATATGGACAAGGATTACAAGTAAGAGATTGGCTTTATGTCGATGATCATGCACGAGCCATCGAGAGCGTGTTATTAGAAGGAAAGGCTGGCGAGGCTTACAATATCAATGGTACACAGGAACTACCAAATATTGAACTGGTGAAAAAGCTCATTAATATTTGTGTAAAGCAAGGTTGGGACATTGATCCAGAAAACAGTATTAAGTTTGTTGAAGATAGACTTGGGCATGATCAACGGTACAGCATGTGTAGTACAAAAATAAAACAGGAAACCCACTGGGAGCATCTAGTAGATCTTGATGAAGGGTTAGCAAAAACAGTGGAAATGCCATGACAGAATTATTTCAGATCGTTGTTTACAAATCACCTACAGATTATCCCGACCAATTTGTCGCAAGAAAGTGGAACATCTCTAGGCAAGGAGCAATACCGACAGATACAATGGTGGCCGACTCTGATTATGAAAGTGTAAGCAAATGGATACATGGGAACTTCCCTGCTCTCTACCGTATGGAACCATCCGAGCAAGATGACCCATCTATATATGAGGTGTGGATTTAGATCGATTTTATTTGATATTCTTAGAAATCAGGATTTAAGTACAAACTTTCTTTTTTTGTCTCTAACCTAAAATTCGAAAACAACACTTCAACTTTTTCTTTAGCTTTATTATGTCCAGTTCTTGCTCGACCTGCTGTTCTCTTTTCAACCACATTCCAGTCTTTATAGAAATGGCAGCATTGTTATGGGCTACTCCTTATTCTAATGTAAATTGGAGAGATCAAATAACAACTATGGACGGTTTGGAAGATGCTCGGCTACTTATGGCACAAGGTGCTCAGTTTTATTGTGGTAATGGGAACACATCAACTTGGGCAATAGACAAATGTGCAATGGCACATAAACCTAAGCCTGAAGTGTGGGCAGATTGGTTTTTACGGATATTACCCGCAGCAGCACGGTTACGTACAGTTCAGATTTTACAAGAGGATGCTTTAGTTACCCTAGAAAGAGTTATGAATGATTCGGATTGTTTACTTTATAATAATAAAACATATTTATTTCATCAAAATCCTTGAATATACTTAATCTTTAAGGTTAGTATACGCACATTGACAACAGCAAACAAGGTTTAGTTTCATGGAAGACTCTGTTCAATTAATACTCGGAGATTGTTCGGAAAAACTTAAAGAGATACCAAATGAGAGTATAGATCTAGTTGTAACAAGTCCTCCCTACGATAACCTAAGAGAGTACAAAGGATACTCCTTTGACTTCGAAACA
>JAEORY010000401.1 GCA_016840645.1 Candidatus Borrarchaeota archaeon
AGTGTTTAAGCACCCTAGACCTGTGACTAAAATATCGTAAGCATTCCCCAAAATGGTAACTGGCTTATTGTCTTCTAGTGCAGTTTCTAGAGTCTGATTTGTTTTCATGTCTAAAGTTATATCATATATTGAGATATTACCTAATAAAAAAAGATAAATATGATAAAAAAAGTAAAAAAAAATGGTCATAAATTATTACAATCGAGAAAAAAATAAGGGGCATTTTTTTGCGTTTTTAGGGGTGTTGAAGAGATGCTCATGTATGATTTTATTAGATAATTTATTATATGCTCTATGGCTCTTAAAATGGATTTAAAGGCTATTTTATTTTTGATAAATTGTTATAATTTAATGCAAATTGCGACACAACAGCAACAAGGAACGCGAATAGTGAACAGAATACGAACGAACAAAGTATGAACGCTTCGAGGGACGCGCGTCGTGGATCGTGGATCACACAATCACAGTACTAGGAGTTTTTTGAAAAAATAAAAATAAAAATAAAAAAAATTTTAAAACAAGTGTGATAGTGTCCGCTTAAGCGTTTTAGCCTTATTTAGGTGGGTTTTACCCATCACACTACTCATTTTGAGAAGTGTGACTAGTGTGATAGTGGGTCATTGATTTTACTGACTTTTTTTACCCTCTAGGCAATTGGAGACTTTTTCCAAATTTATTATTTTAAAAAGAAGTTGCTGAAAATTCTCTAGTACCAATTTGTTAAATAATGATTATGATGTAACGGTCTAATTTTAAATGAGCGCTGAAAAGAATTTATATAAAATGGTTAAAGATAAACTATCTGAATTTCATCCAATTCGTATTGAAACTTCAACGATTAATGGTTTCCCAGATTTAATTTTGTTTAATAAACATGGACGTAGTTTGTTCGTCGAATGTAAGGCGTGTGAGCGTTCCAGATTGTTACAGAGTTTAAGACCACATCAAAAAGCGTTTCATCATAAATACAAACAGATTATGAACGGATTATTTATCTTGCAACGCTCTCTTAAAGAGAGAGCGATTTTTCTGTATAGGTCCACGGATATCGACTTTTTGGCAGAAAATGGCGAGTTTGCACCACTTTGCACGGTCCAAGTTGGCCAACCATGGTCCACGATCAGCGAAATATTGAATGAATACCACTAAATATAGAACATATAATCCACGAAACGCGAAAAACGTTGATAAATATAGCGTCGGGAGGGCCTGTAATATAGATTATGCAACAATGGGGCCTAGGTACTTAGAGCCAACGGTCCGAGGTCCACGAAACGCGCGACCCCACCCCCAAAAAAAGCGCCCCGGTCCGAGGACACGTGGCCTTGTCCTGGCAACATATCCACACTATAGGAGCAAAAAATGCATATAGATTATTCAAAGCTTGATGCGAACCAATTAAAGGCGATGGTCTTACTTCGAAAGCGCATTGAACAAGAACATGCGCGTGGTAATTTCATGAGATTTGTCAAAGCAGTCTGGCCAGAGTTCGTTGAAGGTCAACATCACATCAAGATTGCAGAACAATTCCAGAAATTTCTGACTGGGAAGAACCAAAGATTAATTGTGAACATGCCCCCACGTCACACAAAAAGTGAGTTCGCCTCATTTTTATTCCCGGCATGGATGATGGGGCAAAATCCTCGACTAAAAATCATTCAAGCAACTCACACTGGTGAATTGGCTATAAGATTTGGTCGAAAAGTAAGAAACTTGATGAATACAAAAGAATACAAAGGGATATTCCCTGATGTTACTTTGAGAACGGATAACCAAGCGGCGGGACGATGGGAAACTAACCTTGGAGGTGAGTATTACGCGGCAGGTGTGGGTGGTGCAATCACAGGTCGTGGTGCTGATTTGTTAATTATCGACGATCCTCACTCCGAACAAGATGCTTTGTCGGAAACAGCCATGGATAATGCTTACGAATGGTATACTTCTGGTCCTCGACAGCGTATGCAACCAGGGGGAAGTATTGTAATCGTAATGACTCGATGGTCTGATAAGGATCTCACTGGTCAATTAATCAAAAAGATGGGTGATCTGAAAGCAGATAAGTGGGAGATCATAGAATTCCCGGCAATTTTAGAGGACGATGACGAAGAAAAGCGTACACCGATTTGGCCACAGTATTGGAAGCTCAATGAACTCGATAAAGTAAAAGCTTCTCTTGTTCCAAGTAAATGGAATGCTCAGTGGCAACAGAATCCAACGCACGACGGTACGAGTATCGTGAAACGCGAATGGTGGAATATATGGGAGAAGGATGAACCACCACTTTGTGATTACATTATTCAAAGTTATGATACTGCTTTTTCCAAAAAAGAGTCTGCTGACTACTCAGCGATTACCACATGGGGTGTGTTTCGCCCTGATGAAGGAAAAGAAACCCATTTAATTTTATTACATTGTCGAAAAGGTCGATGGGACTTTCCTGAGTTGAAACAAGTCGCAAAAGAAGAACTTAAGGCCTATAATCCAGATAGTGTGATTATTGAAGCCAAGGCTTCAGGGACATCCTTGATACAAGAGCTTCGGCGATTTGGTGTCTACGCGACAGCTTTCTCTCCGAACCGAGGTCAAGATAAACATGTTCGCTTAAATACTGTTTCTCCGATTTTTGAAGCTGGTCACGTTTGGCGACCAGATACCGATTGGGCTGAAGAAGTCCAAGAAGAGATTGCATCGTTCCCTTATGGAGAACATGATGATCTAGTTGACGCAACAACCTTAGCTTTGTTAAGATACAGGCAAGGTAGCTTTGTTCGTTTGTATGATGACGAAGAAGAAGAACCAAGAGGAAAACGAAAATATGAGTACTACTAAAAAAAAGTTAATTAATCCTGAAGACAGGAGACTCAAACAAAAACTAACACCGAAGCAAATGATTTTTGTTTATGAATACGTTCACAAAGTTTTATTAGGAGAATGCTCCGCTGCCGAAGCTGCGCGACGCGCGGGCTATTCTAAAAATCGAGCACGTCAAACTGCTACTGATTTATTGAACCCTCACATGAATCCTTTCGTCGTGGAGGCCATTCATGAGATGAAACAGGATTTGCACCAAATGTATGGTGTGTCCACTGCATCTCACTTGGCCTCCTTAAAACAGATTCGAGAGGAAGCACGAGAACATAAGCATTTTTCAGCGGCCGTGGCTGCTGAGGTGAACAGAGGTAAAGTCGCTGGCTTTTACGATAATAAAGTTCAAAGCGATACACCTTTGGAAAATATGTCGAAAGATGAATTGATCAAAGTGCTAGAGAATTACGATAAGAATGGTATAACTCATGATACCAAACTAATTATTGACGACGATAAGGACGCCATGACCCGCGGCCCGTTGATCGTGGAAGGAGATTAATGGTAAAAAAGATAATTCATATCAACCAACACAAGATTCGATCCAATAAAAAAAATGGAACCGAAGATCCTGTGATTACCTGTAAAACTTCTAAATCGAATGATTATGCAAAGAATGTAGAAATTTTTGATAAGGAGAATAATGTCGTCGCTAAAGTTATTTATAGTCCCAACAAACCTTTGTCCTGTGGTGCACGAGTTTGGATTGAGACTAATGAAAAAATAGTTTTAGACAATGGATTGTGTTTGGATAAATAATGATAGGGGCTTTTTTGAATTTAAGCAGACCGTTAGCGATGCAAGCGTTATCGAATCCAAGGATTCTCGGATCGTTGCTCGTGGGTGCTGTGGGATCTCAACAAGCTAATGAAATTCAAAATCAATTAAAACTAGGTAATATATCTCTTGATAATGTCTATGATACTATCATAAATTTTGCTGCGTCACCTGCGGTGAGCGCTTTAAAAGACACTCCTTCAGGTCAAGTATTAGCGCCTGATGAAGCACAGATCGAAGCAGAGAGGAAATTTAACGAAGAATTAAATCGAAGAGTTACTCTTCCTTCGGAAATTTCCATTGATCAAATTTTATCCACACCACCAACCACCACGGTCCCTGAACCGTTGATCACGCCTGATGTTCCTGAACAGAAAGTTTCTGTCGATGATGTAGGAATGACATCAGCTCCTTCACCTAGATTAGAAGATATGATTATGACAATTCAAAAACCATCAGATAAAGCTCAAAACGATTTTTTTGAAACTTCCAATGAATTTGAATCAATAGAAGGAAGAATAGAAGATGTGGAATCTAGATACTACGGAGGAGTAGGTGATTTAGGTGATAATCAAGCAGCAAAAACTATTCAAAAAATAGATGGTTATGATGACTATGCTATGTATATCCAAGAACAAGCAGAAAACTTTTTAGGACCTCAATTTAATGCTTTTCGAATTGCTAACACTAAAGAGGTAATGCAGTTACTTAATAATCAAAATAAAAATAAAATTAAATCTTTTACTTTGAATCC
>JAEORY010000402.1 GCA_016840645.1 Candidatus Borrarchaeota archaeon
GAAGATAGCTATCAACTTGATCCATGAAAAAATACCTCTTATTATTCTGTAGCTGTCTCTTGATTCATGAGATTATCGACAGAATTCTTTCGGATCTCGTCACCCTCGTACTGGAAATTAAAATACTCCGTAATATTGAAGTAGAGAGTTTCTTCATTTCCAAAGAGATTGATAAGTTCCTCTTTTAATTGCGGTCCTAGAAGAGATAATACTAGTGTAACAAATGATTTTATTGCAGTTTCAAACTGTGTTTCATTAGGCCTCATAGCTTCCAGTGAGTAGACAAGGATTTGATCTTTATATACTATTTGGTAAGCCTTATCCATAAAATAATTCAGAACGAGCATGTACTTCTCGAAATTATTTATTTTCTCAATATTAATTTTCTCTTTCTTAGTTGTATTGTATCTACGTAACTCAAAACATAGCCAGTATCCTATTGGAACCAACAAGAAAAGTAAGATAGTAAGTTCCATATTTACTCCTCTTCATCACTGACTACGTCCTCATCGTCAATAATCTCTTCTTCAGGAGATTCTGGATCGTCTTCCACAATTATTTGTGGTTCTAAATCAATAATCTCCATATTTTTAATTTGTTCCAAGGTCTCCTCATCGTTCTCAATGTCCATGGAGTGATCGCCCTCTAATTCTCTAACGAAGATTGCATTTATTTTATTGGGTCTTAAAATAGCGTTGCCGTCTGTAGTTTCTAAGATAATAACGTTGTCAGATGACAACAAAGCTGTAAGCCGCTTTGTATACACAGTTAAATCGGTATCGTCGTCATCCTCTAAATACAAGCTTCCTTGTTTGGTATCTACCCCGTAGATGTAGATTCCTTTCATTACTCATCCCCACTTTCTCTCAATATTCTCTCAAGAGTAGAGGAAGGTTCTAGTTCTTCAACTTGAACCTCCCCATCCACTCTACTAAGTTTGTCTGCAATATTTTTCTTTTTAATTTCAGGGACTTTATGTATTTCGTCTTCACTTAGCTCCTCTATTTCATATTGAGATTCGTTGATTCCTTCTAATTTTATTTTTGCCATTATGTTATCTAATTGTCTCTTTGAAACAGTCGCTGTTAGTGGCGTCCTAACTATTTTATTCTTTATGACAAAAATTTTATTAGGGATTTTTATATATACCTTATACATAAGTATCCTTTCTTTTGTTAAACTCTGACTTTCTTCGGACTGATTTGCTCTGGTTCTTCCTCTTCTTCAATATCTTCTTTGAAGATTGCGAAAGCCTCTTCTAGTTCCTCTTCCTCGTCACCCTTCTGAGCACCCTTGAATCTAGGAGGAGCATAACCAGCCGCTCCTGCTGTTTCTAGAAGATCTTCATCTTCCAGAATCAAGTCGTCATCATCGATATCCAGGTCCAGGTCTTCGTCGAGGTGCGGAATGTCAAAATCTGAATCAATAGCATTGATAGCATCTAATGCCTCTTTAACCTCTGCAGGCTCCTCTTCCTCTTCTTCGGCTCCACCTTCCATCTCTTTGTCGATGTCCAGTTTTTCACCTTCTTTGTCGCCACCTTCTTCAGCTTCATCGTCGGCCTCTAGGAGTCGCATTAGTTCTTCCATTGCAACATCCTCTGACTCCTCTACTTCTTCAGATTCTTCCTCTTCAGACTCCTCTTCTTCCTCTCCCTCTTCTTCTTCCATCTCAGAGATCAGCTTGGCGATAACTGTATTTTCGACGCTATCATCCTCTATAACAAGATCGTCATTAGCTTCAACGTCGATGCCTTGCTCTTCTTGCTTAAATGTTGCGCTACCAGATTCGCCATCATCAATCTCATCTTCGATGTCTTTCTTGGTTTTGTTAACATTGTCAGCTGGAACCTCGTCGATCTCATTGTCAGTATGCTCAATCAGATCATTGCCACTTTTTTCCTTGAAATAATATCTTTCAAGTACTGAAGCAGCGTCCTTGTGTGTCTGCAATTCCCCGTCACCGTCATATCCTAGGATAGGATCGGTCATAGGACCCTTAACATCAACAGTTTTTGTTTGATCCCACTCCTGAGCAATTGCTTCCTTAAGCAGTTTCGTATAAGATACTTTGCTCATAATTTGTATCCTCCTAATACTTGTGTTAGTTTTTCGTTACAAAGCAACGCTTACATTTACTTTTTGTTCTAAGCATTTATCCTGAAAAGCTTGGATTTAATCCAAGCTTTTTCAACGTTGCTTTACCAAAATCTCTATAGAAAACCAGTACTTGGATCTACGTCCTCCTTCGTAAATGACTGCACCATGGCCAATCCTTCGAATGCAGTCTCCAAATCCAAGTCCGAATTCTTCTTAAAATTAGTTACCCTTGCGCCAAAATTGAATGTATATGTAGAGAAATCAACGTCAAATAAGATTGATACCTCTGATTTTCCTGATCTGTTTTTCCCAACCTTGCCATGAACCTTTTTAGAATCTGTGTTATCATTGGATAATAAACAAACAAAATCAGCATGTTCCACCTTTTTGATTGCTTCAGATATCTGTGCTAGATTCAGGTCTCTGGAATCTTTAGCTGTATATCCCGCTCTACCTAGTTGTGTGGCAGTAATCAAGGGAATGTTGTAACTGACAGCTAGACTCTTCAAAGTAACCGTAATACTACTTAGTTCCAATCTGTATTCGTTGAAGTGAGTGTCCGATCTCAGTAAGTCTAGATAATCCACGAAGATCGCTTTGACTTTTTCTTTGCCATATCCTGCGATTGCATCATCCAGAACAACTGTCAAATCTAGTGGAGTAATGGATTGTGCTTTGAAATACCTGATCAATATAGTACTGTTGGATCTTTTCAGTTCATCAGCAATTTTCTTTTTAATATTAACACCTTGCTTGATATCTCTAATCATATGGGCTGTATTTCTCTTGAACATCTTCTGATACAACCTCATGAATGTCTCGTCAATAGTGTTCTCCAACGTGACATAAATATAAACATTCTCAACCTCATCCTTCACTGGTTCCTCTTCTACCACTTCTTCATCTACACTAATTGTCTTTGGTTGTTCTCGTGTTGCAACATTTGATAGGAAATTTGTCATTATGGTTGACTTACCTGCACCAGAACTACCAGCAAATATATAAATCCTGGACGGTTCAAACCCACCATTTAAGACATCTGTGTCAAATATGTCCATGCCAGTTGGAACAATATTCTTCTTTGAGTACTTCTCCAGTATTGTGTCTAGCAAACTGTCATACTCATCTTTTGCCATATCCAGTGATGCTGCTGCCTCTACCTCAACACATCGATTTGTTTCCATTACATTGATGAACAACTTCTTTACTGTATCTTCATAGTTATCAACCAGATCATCCATGGAATCATGAGAACCATCTTTGATAGCGGTCAACATATCATCCAATTCGTCATAATTTTCCAGAAGAAAGCTGAGTCTCTTCCTCAGTCTTATCTGATGAATATGACTGTTTCTATCCTCTTCCGATACATTTTCCTGTCTCTTTGTTTTTATAAAATCGTACAATGACTCATATTTTATCGTAGTAAAGATACTATCTATCGCATCGTCATCTGTCCTGTCATCCAATTTCATGTCACATATTTTTCTGAGACAATCTAACTTATTCTTCACTGCCATAGGCACATCTATATTTTTCTTCTTCTCATAAAAATCGAGGATCCATACAATATCACGGTAGAGGACACGATCCTTTTTCACTCCCGCATCACTGTTAAGAATCAATGAGAAACAAGAATTTACGAACTCCTCAGTTATCACACAACTCTCCTTTTTATCTTTTGTTGTGACTCAAAAAAATTTGTTCCAAAATTATGCAGACATGCCATAGTAGTTGTTGAAGGTACAACTTGAGAAACTGGTGCCATCCATGCCATTAGTGAACGTTGTTCTTTTACCCACTACATTCTCCACCCAATCCAGCCTACCATACCCTTGACACTTTTGGCATATTGTAGCAGGCCCTATGTTATTCTTCAGATTCGCAGGGAAGCATCCTCTTCCTTCACATTTATTACAGAATACTTCTCCCCGTTTTTGCATCTCCTTGATCGTCTCTTGTTCCCGCATAGATTTTTCTCCCTATCATGTTATCGATCCAATCAGCCTTACCTACACCACCACAATGCATACATGGTGTTGGCTGTCTCTCTATCGTATTTCCATATTCGTCAACCACATTGAATACTATTCTACCTAGTCCAGTGCCACCACAAAATCTACAAGCTACCAAATTATCACCACCAGTCATTTCGCCAACTCTGACGATAAGGTGAATTGAGATCTTTATCTCTGAGTGCCTTTGCCATTACAACTTCCTTCGTCTTATCTATAGGTTTCAAACTCTTATCAAATCTTCCATTTTCCCCGTCTACATAAAGATAGTC
>JAEORY010000403.1 GCA_016840645.1 Candidatus Borrarchaeota archaeon
AAGGCATGCTTCCCGTTATTCGGCAACAATTGGTTTGTCTTAGAATGCATTGCAAATGACGACCTTGACATGCTTGCAGCATTTATTGCATGGATGCTAAAAGCAACAAAAGGATATGCGATCAAGATCGTCAATCCAGGCGGTAGCGAAGCATGGTCATGGGGCAAAAATGTTGACTCCTTAGATGATCCAGTTCCAAGTTTCAATGTTACACCAAGACAAATTATACGCTACTTAGCTCAAGCAAATGAAAAGCTAGGCTTACCCCATCCAATCCATCTTCATACAGTAAGACTTGGGCAACCTGGTAACGTTGACATTACTATTGAAACGATGGAAGCGCTAAAGGACATTAAAGTAGCAGGAAATGGGAATGGAGGCCGTACCGAAGTTCTTCATATGACACATCTTCAATTTCATAGCTATGGTGGAACAGGTTGGAGAGATTTCGGTTCTGGTGCCGCTGACATAGCGGATTATTTGAATAAGAACCCTCACGTGACTTTTGATCTCGGTCAAATCATGTTCGGAGACACTACTACAATGACTGCTGATGGCCCTATGGAATATAGCCTGTATAAACTAACACATAACAAATGGATGAACGGAGACGTCGAATTAGAATGTGGTTCAGGAATAGTGCCATTTACATATTCTAGAAAAAACCCAGTAAACGCCATTCAGTGGACAATTGGAATGGAATATGCATTATTAATTGAAAATCCGTGGCGAGTAGTTCTAACAACTGACCATCCTAATGGAGGTCCATTTACTACATATCCTGGCTTAATTTCATGGCTTATGAGTAAAAAGGCACGTGACAACATATTGAAAGGTACGCATAAAAAAGCTACCAGCGCTAGCACATTAAGTGACATCGACAGAGAGCTGACCTTCTATGAAATTGCAATATTAACAAGAGCAGCAGCAGCAAGATTATTGGGCTTAAAGAACAAAGGACATCTCGGACTTGGAGCAGACGCTGATGTGGCTATCTATAATTTTGATCCAAGCTCTAATCCAAGTGAAAACCATGTCGCCATACAAAAGGCATTCTCTAATACAGCATACACAATCAAGGACGGCGAAGTAGTTGCAAAAGATGGAAACATTTTAGCCTCACCAGAAGGAAGAACTTTTTGGCTAGATATTAAGATCCCAGCAGAACTAGAAAATGCATTGTTACCGGTTTTGGAAAAGAAGTTTCGCAACTATTACACCATTCAACTCAGCAATTACCCCGTAGAACTAGACTATCTACCTCGCTCTACACCGCTACAAATGGATGTCACTCAAAATTTTAGTTCTAACTAAACTTACATCCTTTTTTTCAACTTTAAAATGATTTTATAGCATAGTTTTTTTTCGTGAAATCTTTCAAAGATAAGCCTAATGTCTCTTATCTAGTGTATGCTCAGTTTTCGAAAATAGTCACTATCTTCAAAATCTGAAACATTCACGTTTCTGAGGTAATGATTTTTAATGCGCGATAATGATGATTCATACATTCATATAACGAGTTTTGGTGATGCTATAAATGCCTTGGATACCTCTTTCAACAGTGAAACCCTTTGAAATAGATAGAGCTACACGCCAACGTCTCTATTTTGGACTTGGTGAATTCCCACCGTTGAACCTTGTCGATCCTAAAGAGGTTGAAAAGTATCTGCGCTGGCATCCAAAACTGGTAAATAACGAGGAAATCATCTCAGTGACGGAAGTCTATGGATATTATCCTGACCTCTATGAGCATTGGTCTCGGAATAAAGTCTACCTTATAGACTTTTTAACTGAGGGTATTCCCATTTCCTCTATTGAGGGTGGCGGTTTAGATCTCGTAAAAGAAAATGTAGTTGGAAAAGTTGTAGACCCAGATGCTGGAATTCGAGAGCGGTCTGTGCAAACTAAACTCTACCAGAGTGGGTATCCAGTGCCTGAACCAAGAGGTTTATCGCTTCCTATGCAAGCAGAAGATGAAGAAATCTTAAAACATGCAAAACCTAAGTCTGTGCTTTGGATGGACTATATAAATTCTAAATACACCTTTGAGAATTATATGCTTCGACTATGCCTCGGAGAGGAAAGGGTAAACAGTTCATTCCAAGATATAAGTGACCTTATTATAGCAATGTGGGATCTTGGTATTGCCCATGGTGATCTAAAAGGAGAGCATATTCTTAGAACAAAGAAGGATAACTGGGTAATTATTGACCTTGGAGAAGCGAAGGATGATGAATATGCCGCCCGTGTTGCCGACTTATATGTCCTCGTCACTGATACAACTGTATTTATCGAAAGACACTTACGATCAAGAAATTTGGATGAAGAAGCATTAAATCATGCCTTAACTGATTTGGGCGATGCACTAACTCTATTCTTAGAAAATATCAGTACTTCTGTACGACAAAACTTGATGACGGATGTTTGGCGACGAATTCGAAAAGAAGCAACAATATTAGGTGATGCTTTTCGGAATATCGTTGTATCGGCCTTCCCGACGTAATTTATTCCAGTAAAGCGATTTTTTGCCTGTTTACCTTTTCTTTTCATCTTTCTTTGTCG
Source organism: Candidatus Borrarchaeota archaeon (assembly GCA_016840645.1). The sequence continues at coordinate 2,563 of JAEORY010000403.1, forward strand.
TTTGAGAATCCTTCTTTTCTTTAATTACTGGGTTAGATTCACAAGAAATAAGAATAATGAATACGGTGTCTACTCAGAATCGAACTGAAGGCGAGGATGATTAAGAATGAAAACACTAGTGCTTGGTAATTCGCTGCTAACGGTAACGATTAATGAAAATGCCGACATTTCAGAAATGTATTTCCCGTATGTAGGACTCTACCAGTTGGTAGATAAGATGTATTTGGGAGTCTGGGAGAAATCAAAAGGTATTAACTGGCTTAAGGACTCGCACCACTGGGTTGTTTCTCAGTCCTATATAGATGATTCTCAGATTGGAGTAACTCATGCCATTAATAAACATGATATTAGCCTAACGATAAAAGATTTTGTATATCCTTATCTCCCGATTTTTGTACGAGATATTGTCATTGAGAGTCCCAACCAACGGGAAGTTAAACTATTCAGTTATCATGATATACATTTTACGGGTATGGCGATTCCTGATTCAGCAGTTTATGATGAAAAGATTAAAAGCATCGTACATTACGAACTTTCAAATTATGTTCTAATTGGAAGTATCCCGCACTTTACTCAACTGGCATGTGGTCGTGCCGATTTTAAAGATCTGCGTGGGACTTTTGTAGACGCTGAGGATGGTAATCTATCAGGCTGCCCTGCCTCACATGGACCAGTAGATTCAGCAATAGGGATTAATGTGAGTTTGGATCCACAAAAAAATCCATTTTCGCGGGTTTCATTGTTCTTTTGTGCTGGACAAGGATATCATGAGGCGAACAAAGCTCGAAAAGTTGTGCACTATAAAACAATTGATAAATTATATGATGAGACCTTCGTCTTTTGGAATCGATGGCTAAAGAATGCAAGAGATTCAGCAAATGCCGAAAATGTAACTGACGAACGCCTTAAGAAAATTTTTAACATTTCGGCTATAATCACGGCTCTAATGTCTGATCACAAAACAGGTTCGATCATTGCCTCGCCAGATGCAGATATAGTTCGATATGGAGGCGATTCTTACCTTTACTGTTGGCCGAGGGATGCCGCCTTTGTGGTCAAAGGATTCGATTCAATTTCGCAATTTTCCTTATCTCGCAAATTCTTCGATTTTGCAATCAAAACTATTGGAAGTGGTAACTATTTTCTTCATAGATATTGTCCTGATGGCTCATTTGGACCAACATGGCACACGCATCCCTTCATTCAGATCGATCAAACCGGAGCCGTCTTATTTGCGCTTGACAGTCATTGCAGATCATTACCAGATCTAGAGTATCTAAGGAACCACAAGCTCTGGGAAATGATAAAAGGAGCAGCAGAATTTCTAATGAAGTGGAGAGATGAAGAAACCAAACTGCCAAAACCTGTAAGTTATGATCTTTGGGAGGAAAGAACTGGAATCTTCACCTATTCGTCTTCAGCTGTTTATGGCGGTCTCTTAGGAGCATCTAGAATCGCCCACAATCTCGGAAAACTGGATTTTTCAAAACGTTGTCATAAAGGAGCAGAGGAGATAAAAGAGGCGATCCAGAGATTCCTATGGAATCCAAATACCCAGAGATTTAGAAGATCAATAAAACCAGAAGACGATACTATCGATTCATCGTTATTTGGCATTTGGTTTTTTGATGTCCTTCCGCCTTCAGATGAACGTGTACGTTCTACCATGAAAGCAATAGAAGATCATCTTTTGAAAGAACATGGAGTTTTCAGATATTAAGGTGATAATTATCAAGGTTATGAAAATCCTTGGATTATCTGCACGCTATTTCTTGCGGAATATTATCTCTGGATTAATGAGACCAAAAAAGCTATTAGA
>JAEORY010000404.1 GCA_016840645.1 Candidatus Borrarchaeota archaeon
TAGATACGCATGGCAAACTCATAGATTTCGATGTTCCACTCTGGTGTGATAAAAGAGAGAGTAACGGGCTCAAAAATCTCAATGAGAGTGAAGTAGATTATTTGTACAGTAAAACGGGCAATCTCCCACTTCCAGCATGGGTCGGTTTTAAAATACAATGGGTGAAAGAAAATTTAGAGGAGATATATAATCGAGCGGATAAATTTTTTGTTCCAAAGGATTTTATCAATTTTATGCTTACAGGTGAAATAGCAACTGATCCTACTGAAGCATCAGGCTTTTACATGTATGATGCAGAAAAAGAGGAATGGTCAAAGGAATTGACGGAAGCACTCAAATTGGATTTCAATAAATTACCTGTAATAAGGCCTTCATATTCAGTGTTGGGTATTCTCAAGAAAGATATCGCGACTTTGCTGGGATTACCCGAAGGAATTCCAGTTGCAACCGGGGCCGCAGATTTTTTATGCCATCATCTTTCATCAGGAACAAATGTACCAGGTCAGGCAATGGATCTATGTGGCACTTCCTCATGTTTTAGCATTATAGTCAAAAAGCCATTATTTAATAGGAATATTCAAAACTTGAGACACATTACAAACTCGTGGATATCTTTTGGTATCTTGGACGCTGGTGGGGGGTGCCTCCGCTGGCTCCGCGATAATGTATGCATTGATTTGATTGATCATGCAAAGGAAGAAACTCAAGATGTGTATACACTTATGATTGAAAAGGTGAAGGATATGTCTCCTGGAACGGACGGTCTTTTCTTCCTGCCGTATTTACAGGGCGAGAGAGTAACAGGGAGTGCGTACTCCCGTGGATCTTTTTTTGGGCTTACAAGTTATCATAAAAGAAAGCATCTCATACATGCTGTCCTTGAGGGAGTAGTACTCGGACTGAATCAAATGGTAAGCATTGCGAAAGACGCGGGTATTGTCATCGATGAAGTGAGATTTATCGGCGGTTGTTCTCGGAGCGATTACTGGTCGCAAATGAGAGCAGATTGCTATGATGCAAAAATTTTAGTAATGAAAGCAGTTGAGGGAGGAATAATGGGTGCTGCCATACTCGCAGGGTGTGCTGCAGGCATCTTCAAAAGTCCCATTCATGCTGCCGAAAAAATTGCAGCAAAGGTAAACAAGGAGTTTGTTCCACAAAGAATACGATCTCAGCAATATAGAGAGATTTATAATCGATTTATCATACTCCATGATTCTTTTCAAAAATATTTCAGACTGTTTTATGTATGATGTGAACTGATTTGGGATTATGGAACGAATGGATGTATATGGCGATATACATTCTGGAATCAACAAAATCCTTGAATTCATCTATACATTGAGGGAATAGACAACAGTTGATCCAGGTTCCAGGAAAACATGCGACTCGAAAAGCGCAACAATAAAAAAAGGAGAGATATACGTAGAGTATTAAGCAGGTATTTTCATCTTGGATATCTATAGAGGGATGAAAACTGGTGAGAACGGTTTTGTCAATTGCGCGAACATTTGGGATAAAAAATCCAATTGGGAGGGATTTATTAGAAAAAAATGCATTTTTATTAAAATTTGCCCCGCCGGATAGCTATCCTCTGGATGAAAAGAAAATTATCGATCTCATAGAAAAAGTGAACCCTGATGCGCTGATTATAGGGGCCAATCCGATAACGCCTTCTGTTCTTGATGCAGGCACTAAGCTCAAAATTGTTGCAATGCATGGGGTAGGCCTTGATCATGTGGATGTGAATTATGCAACGAAAAAGGGTATTGCAGTTACTTTCACTCCTGACGCAAACACAATCGCCGTAGCGGAACTCGTCGTCGGTCTTATTCTCATAATCTCTCGAAAGCTCTCTCGTGCGTCTGAAAGTATCAGAGCAGGAAAGTGGGAAACTATTCTTGGATATGAGCTGTACGGAAAAAACTTGGGGATAATAGGAACTGGAAAAATTGGAAAGGCTGTGATCAAAAGACTAAGCGGATTTTACATGAATATATTGGCACATGATCTGGCGAGAGATCCTGAACTGGAAAATGCTGGGGTAAAATATACAAACATGGAGGAAATTTTCAAAGAATCAGATTATCTCTCCATTCATCTTCCCCTGACGAGTGAGACGAGCAAATTGATAGGTAATCGATACTTAAAATTAATGAAAAATACGGCTTTTATTATTAACTGTTCAAGGGGAGCTGTAATTGATGAGGAAGCGCTGTACCAGGTGCTTCAATCAGGGCATATCGCAGGGGCTGCTTTGGATGTTTGGGTAAATGAACCACCTGAAGGAATTAGTAAGAAACTCATTGCACTTGAAAATGTCTTTCCAACACCACATATCGGGGCATATACATTGGAGGCGTTGTACAGAATGGGAAGAGACTGTGCAAAATCTGTCATCGATTGCCTCGAAGGCAGGCAACCTGTCTATATAGTAAATCCAGAGGTGTGGAATGATTGATGACACATTACGAATATTTTCTCTGGAGGATAAGATTGCTATTGTGACAGGTGGGAACAAAGGACTCGGAAGGGCCATCAGCCTGGGAATTGCATCGGCAGGTGCGAATGTGGTGATTGCAGCTCGTGATATGCAAAAGTCTGAAGAGGTTGCTGGAGAAATCGAAAGATATGGGCGGAAATCTCTCGCCGTGCGAACCGATGTGAGCAATCAGGATCAAGTGAAAAGGCTCGTTCTCGCGGCAAAAAAACGATTCGGGAAAATTGACATCCTCGTGAATAATGCAGGGGTTATAAACAGGCCAAGACAGGCGGCAACGGATATTCCCGAAGAGGTATGGGACAGAATCATCAATATTAATTTAAAAGGAACTTTTTTAGTATCCCGTGAAGTCGCGAAAGATATGATTTCACGTCGAGAGGGAAAGATATTGTGTATTGGATCAATGCTCTGTGAAATTGCCCAGGAAATGCATGCTCCCTACGTTGCAAGCAAAGGTGGGATACGCCAGCTTGTAAAGGCTTTGGCACTCGAATGGGCTCCAAACAATGTTCATGTAAATGCATTATGCCCCCATTATTTCAGAACTGACTTTGTAAGTGAATCGCTAGAGAATACCGAACGCCTGAAAAATATTATGGATAAAATCCCCATGAAGAAAATTGGTGAACCAGAAGATATTGTTGGATCTGCAATTTTTCTTGTATCAAAGGCATCTGATTTGATAACGGGCCAAATTCTTTTAATCGATGCGGGGTATTCACTCCCCTGATGATAATTATTCCTATACCCGGGGGACTCAGATTATGACACAGATGAATGGATTTATGATAGTGAATGGGCGGAAAATATCGCAATCAAATTCTATCAATGAAATAATCAATCCTGCTACAGAAGAAATCATCGGAACAGTGCCCTTGGCAGATCAGTATATTACTGATGATGCAATTAATGCTGCTCATGCTGCATTCCCTGAATGGTCTCATAAGAGTGTAAAGGAAAGGGCGGTCTTATTACATGGAGCTGCTAAGATAATAAGAGACAAGGCTGAGAGCATAGGAAAGGTGCTGACATTGGAACATGGAAAACCATTGTCAGAGGCGATTGGTGAAGTAAAAGGGGCCGCTGAAGCAATTGATTACTATGCTGAAGAGGTGAAAAGAGTGAGAGGGTTGAATTACTGGCAGGACAATAAAAATATGAAAAGTCAGAGTTTCTATCAGCCCATGGGTGTAGTTGGTATAATTGCTCCTTTCAATTATCCTCTGATTCTCGCTGCTTATAAACTGGGTCCTGCACTCGCATCGGGAAACACGGTGGTAGTAAAATCACCGAGTGATACACCTCTTGCCTTGGGATTAATGATTGAATGTTTTATAGAATCAGGTTTTTTAAATGGAGAGGTTAATTTACTGAATGGAAATGGAAATGAGGTAGGGAAGTGGTTTATTGAAAATCCACTTTTACAGAAGATATCATTTACTGGATCAACAACGGCTGGAAAGAAGATAATGAGTATGGCTGGAAATTACATCAAGAGGCTCACATTAGAACTCGGAGGGAATTCACCGGTATTGGTATTCGCAGATGCGGACATTGACACCGCAGCGAGGGAAATCGTTTATCGCGCATTCAGGAATATGGGTCAAGTATGCAATTCAATAAACAGGGTGTACGTCGAGGAACCCGTTTTTCAGATTTTTACCGATATGTTGGTCGCGGGAGCGAGAAAAATGGTGATCGGGGATGGCCTGAAGGATTCGAATGTTGAAATCGGACCGATGACATCGGCTGATGGCCACAGACGTGTGGAGGAGCACGTGAAAGACGCGCTGGAAAAAGGAGCACATTTAGAATGTGGGGGGAAAAGACCAGATGGTTTTAATAAAGGCTATTTTTATGAACCAACGGTACTC
>JAEORY010000405.1 GCA_016840645.1 Candidatus Borrarchaeota archaeon
TAGCATCAAACACTCCTATGCAATTTGGACCAAGTAGCCTCATATGAAACTTTTTGGCGATTTGTATTATCTCTTGTTCAAGAAGTGTTCCCTCGCCCCCAATCTCGGCAAACCCAGCGGATACGACAATGACGCACTTAACACCTTTTTCGCCACATTCTTGCATTACTTGAGGTACAAATTTAGCAGGAATTGCAATAACTGCTAAATCTATTTCTTCTGGAATATCTTTGATACTCGCATAGCATTTTATACCGAGAATTTCATCTAAACGAGGATTTACAGGGTATGCTTTTCCTTTAAAACGCCCCATCGCAAAATTCTGAAAAATTACATTTCCAATTTTGCCTATTGTAGAAGACGCACCAATAATTGCAACGCTTTTTGGCTCAAAGAAGCATTCTAATGAACTCATATCATGAAATATATCAATCATCGCCAAACCTCACAAATACAGACATGGATGTTTATGCTTTTTATTTTTGATTTGGTTAGTAAACTTAAGAATAATTAGCTCATACAAAATTATCGATCATGTGAATTAACTTCAACAGCTTCACTGTGATACCTCAAGGAAGCCCCTACCCTTGAGGGTGGGGAGGAATTGAGGGTTCTTTTACTTGTACTAAGGTCTCTCCGCCTTTAAATAGTTGCATGACGATAATAACACTTCTATGAAAGTGGTTGCGACCGCAAAAGTCAAACTGGCTGAGGGTTCCCCCGTCCTGGATGACACCATGAGGGTGTATGCCAAAGCCGTCCAATTTTGTGTGGATACTGCCTGGAGACATAAAATTACATCAAAGGCTCAACTGCAGCGACGCTGTTACTATGACGTTAAGGAGCGCTTTGAACTTCAGGCGCAATTGGTGATCAATGCTATCACCCAAGCTATCGAAATGGTCAAGAAGGCAAAGTCCAAACCAGAAGTGTCCCAAGAATTGTCGATCAGATATAACTTTCCGCGATGCGCTTCCATAACTCACGACTGGACACTTCTTTCGTTGTCTACCATTGCGGGACGGGTGAAGTTTCAGCTAACGCTCCCACAAGTGTTTGAACACTACCTTGAGTGGAAGCTGGGGGAGAGCACCCTCATTAAGGACTATAAAGGTCGGTTCTTTTTCTGCTTTACGTTTTCTAAAGAGGTCGATATCCAGCCAAAAGGTAGCAACGACTGTATCATACTGGGTGTGGATCTGGGAGTGAATACGCTGGCAGTAACCAGTGATGGCTAGTTCTTCGGCAGTGTGAAACAGCGACGAGTCCGATGGGAACGCCTGATGGCTGAACTCCAGTCTAAAGGCACACGTGCCGCTACACGCAAATTACAAAAAACGAGTGGTACGTGGAAACGGTTTATGACCTGGGTCAACCACAACGTTTCCAAGCGAATCGTGGAGAAACTGTCCGAAGGTGACGTGCTAGTTATGGAGGACCTGACTTATATTCGACAGACCGCAAAATACAACAGATGGGTGCATAAATGGGCCTTCCGGGAACTACAATGCTTCCTGGAGTACAAAGCTACCCTAAAAGGCGTCAGGGTGGTGTATGTCGGACCCCATTACACCAGTAAGGAATGTAATCGGTGCCATAGCCGGAACACTTCCCGCCATAGGGGATTTTTTGAATGTCGCACCTGCGGTTATACCCTGAATTCCGATTTAAATGGCGCACGTAATATAGCCCGACGCTATATGCGGATTACTGGGCTGGGCTGTGGTAAACACGCCCATGTGTTAGCGTGCGATGAGGTGGAAACTCTATCGGGTGTAGGTAGAGGACTGAGACCAAGCACAGCTAAAAGCCTCACAGCTTTAACGTGAGGTAGTTTACAAAAGTAATATTCTAATATTTCTTAAAAAGGATATGGGAGAGTTATTTAATTCAAAAAAAACTAACAGAGTTCCAAGGAATTCTAAGGAGAACTTATGTGAACTACCACCGAGCAAGTTTGATGGCTTCTGCCCTCCTAGACTGTTCTGCTTAGCCAACACGGTTGGACACATTCAGCCTAGTCATCGACAGTTCGGGCTGGTCCACAGCAGCCCCCGCCCCTCAAGGGACACTTGAGGTACGACAGTACCCTCATCGGTACTATGTCTTGTGTACGCTCCCAACGCCAAGCCAGACACCTCAAGATACTGCACGTTTAAGTAGTACGTTACCTAACTTAAGTGTAGGGAGACCTATGTGAAAGTGAGAAACAATACTTCACTTCATCCCCCCAACTTTTTGGAGGGTCTTCTTGCGAATTGTTTATAAACCCTTGGACATTTAGAAACGTCCAGAGGTGGGAATCACTCTTTGAAAAGAGCTAAAGAACTTGACACAGGTAATGTTGAGTATAAACTTACTCTAACGAATCTTCTAACAAACCAGCAGAAATTAGACCGTCTAGCTACACAAATGCATTGGCGACTAGGAGAAGGTGGCGGCGAGGCGATCTACTTAATAGGCGTAGAAGATGACGGTAGACTTATTGGAATATTAGAAACCGAACTTGAAGAATCAGAAAATACTCTAAATGAGATTGCAGCATTAATCAACGCAAAAGTTTCTCGAATACGTATAAGAGATGGTGAAGAGGGCAAAGTTGGAGAATATCTCATACGGAGAATCATCGGTGCAGAAGATCTACCAATTGACATCACAATTGATACTGTTGGTAATGTAGATTCTGGGAAAAGTTCAATAATCGGCTGTCTTATCTCTAATGAGTTAGATGACGGGCGAGGATCTGCCAGATTAAAGGTGCTTCGCCATCTGCATGAAATAGAAAGTGGTAGAACAAGTTCAGTTTCGCATCAAGTGTTAGGATTTGATGCAAATGGGCGAACTGTAAATTATTCTTCACCTTCTGCTTCAGTTTCTCCATTAACGATGAGCGAAGTGGTTGAAAACAGTTCAAAAATTATTTCATTCGTTGATTTGGCTGGCCATGAACGTTATCTTAAAACTACAATTTTTGGACTCACAGGATATGCACCAGATTACAGTCTTCTTGTAATTGGAGCAAATGCGGGTGTTCTTCGAATGACCAAGGAACATCTTGGAGTTTCAGCAGCTCTAAAAATTCCAATGATTGTAGTAATAAATAAAATCGACTTAGTTAACCTAGAAATAACAAAAAGAACCCAGGATCAAGTAAAATCAGTTTTAAAATTACCTGGTGTTGATAAAATCCCTATGATCATCAAAAATTACGATGATATGGTTGTTGCTTCGAAACATATTCCATCTGGCCGTGTTGCACCTATATTCAAGATTTCTTGTATGACTGGAGAAGGATTTGACTTATTACGCAATTTTCTTAACCTGGTTCCTGCTCGTTTGAAATGGGATGAATACGAAGATGATGAGTTCCTACTTTATATTGACGAAGTGTTCAGCGTTTCAGGCGTTGGGACTGTTGTAAGTGGCACTATAAATCGAGGAACAATTCATGCAAATGACATTGTAAAACTTGGACCCTTTTCAGGAGGAAACCCATTCAAAGAAACAAGGATTCGTTCAATTCATTACAAGAGAGTACCCGTAAAGCATTTACACGCTGGACAAAGCGGAACATATGCCTTGCATGGCATTAATTATGATGAAGTTAGAAAGGGTATGATTTTAACACAAATGGAAGATCCTCCAACAGCAAGATCATTTTCAGCAAATGTTTTTGTTTTATATCATCCAACAACGATACGAATGGGATATGAAGCTGTTATACATGTTAATACTGTTCGACAAACAGCAAAAATTATTGAGATGTCTGAGGCACCATTAAGGACTGGCCAAAGAGCAAATGTCACATTTCGCTTCAAATATAAGCCAGAATACATTATGGAAGGTCAAAAAATTCTATTTCGTGAAGGGAGAACAAAAGGGATTGGAATAGTCACATCCATTGAGAATTGAGCTCTGAAAGTTGCTGATGTACACGATCCTTTCAAGAATGAACACATATCATTTCAATTGCACATAAATATTTTTTCAATGAAGTAATGTTTTTTATCTTACACTTGCGTTTTTTTTCTATAGCAATTTCTTTCATTTTTCCTGTTGTGAAATGAAGACATAAGTGGCAATTATTATGACTGCAACAATAACCATTGCAAATATATTTCCAACGATATATTAAACTCAATTTACTGCTCATAAAGGCAAGTTAATAATTAGAGAGCATGTGAAGAGGAGTTTTATCTTTAGTGGACTGATACTGCTTTACTTCATTTTTGTCATCGTCTCTGATACAGAACTGGTCCCTCGGAGAATTAGCCAGCCTCCAGCTCCTGCAATAAGCGACGCTATTAGAATCCCCACTTTAGCTATTGCCAGCATCGGACTACCGCCAAAGGCTAAAATAGCGATAAAGAGAGACA
>JAEORY010000011.1 GCA_016840645.1 Candidatus Borrarchaeota archaeon
GAAAAGGCTCGAGTCAGGAGTGTTTCGCGTGATGCCGTCGCAAGAAGAGCTAAGCGGACTATCGGATTTCTTCGGCTTTGAAGAAGATATGCTACGAGCCAAAGCGTCAATCTACCTTGAAAAGTTCAAGAGAGCCCCCAAAGCAAAGGAGTACTTCCGTGGTCCAAGTTAGATGCCTGCAATGTCAGGAAGAAAGGGATAGCACGTTTGATTTCTATTGGTCAGGAGATAGAAGGCATCCATATTGCAAGGAATGTCAGAAGCGCTACAGCAAGAACTGGGCTGATCGTCATCGCAAGAAAACGTATGCCACCACCTCTGAGGAAAAAAAGCCACATGATTAAGCTAACAATTCCCGGTAATCCTATAGCAAAACAGCGGCCAAGGTTTAGCAAAACAGGCAAGACATACGACAGGCAATCACGTGAAAAGAAGCTTGTGCGATGTCTGATGATGAAAGAGATTGCCGATCAAGGCTATTTAAAGCGCCTACAAGAGCCGATCTCAGTTCATATGACATTTCATACACCTATACCCAATTCGTGGTCTCAGAAGCGAAAAGAGAGCGTTTTAGGAAAATGCAACCCAGCGCGACCGGATTTGGACAACTATGTGAAGTTTTATTGCGATGTGATGAACGATTTAGTTTATCAAGACGACAACCTGATAACAGAGTTGTGGTGTGAGAAAAAATATTCTGATAAACCTAAAGTTGTAATTACTATTTTTGAAGAAGGGAATGGCACAATGATAAAAGAACACGCCACCACGGTCAAAGGTGAGATTACGGTTGAAGACCTTGAATATATGGTAAAGAAGGCTAACCGTATCGGCCTTCGAGATCGGGAACTGTTTCGCGTCTTTATGGAAGAAGACTCAGAAGGAAAACATATTTATTTCGAGTGCGACGGAATGGGAAAACTTAAACCTTCTAGGGAAGGTGGGATATAATTAGCACTTGAAGTGCATAAATGCTAACACGCGAGGAACCATGGATAAAGTCTATCAATTAAACGTATTTGGAGTCGTATACCCAGAACATGGGAAGCAAACCTATAAAAGCCTACGACCCATCTACAATCGTTTAGAAAAGTATCGCCAGCGCATCATGGCGAAATATCAAAAAGTAACACCAGATAAGGAAATGCATAAGCTGCAAGACAGCATTGCATACGGCTACCAGATCGTCGAGATTTGCACGCTTGATCGTAAGAACTGGCAAGACTTGTTCACAGAGTCCAAATTCAAGGTAAATAAAAAACAGAGAAGGATAAGAGATTATGAAAATGGAGATTAAGATTACCGGTTGCCCTTACGAAGATCGTCAGGATCTAGCCATTTTTTCGCATGCGCAAGATATGCAGTATGCCATTAGCGAAGCGAGAAACATGATACGACAGCATCTGAAGAATAACGATGTAAGCGATGCAGAGTGGGAGTTTTTGATGCGCCTACAGGATGAACTTTTCGTCGAGGGCATCGATTGGTAGCTGAGATTCACAGCCTTCAGATGGAAGATGATGACCTATGTATTATTCTTACAATCGGCGGGGATTTCGTAGAAATCTTTTCCGATGATTTTGACCTGGTTATCAAGGAAGCCGACATGATTATGGATCATATGATCTGTCTTTTGAAGCTTCCAGAACATCAATTTGGCGTGTGGGTGTGGCGCATCAAGCTTAACGGATTAGAGATCCAAGCAGAGGAGATATTCTGTGACTAATTGGATGAGATGTACAACATGTGGAACCACTGTTCTAGCAAACGAGACAGGAACATGTCACGCGTGCCAGTCAGGATTTATTAACCCTGGTGAAGATAGTTATCAATACCATCAAATAAAGGAGCGTATCGATGCCATTGAAGAAAGGTTACAGCAAGAAGACGATAAGCGAGAACATCAAAACGGAGATGAAAGCGGGAAAGCCAAGGAAACAGGCTGTCGCTATCTCCCTCCAAACTGCTCGTGATGCCAAAAAGAAAAGGAAAAAGTAATGACCTTCTCATGGGCTGACGTATGGGAGTTTTTCTATGACTCGATTGCTTTCCTTGATGAATGCAAATACAAGTCAGTTTCCAAATACCTTTTGGCAGCCTGGGAAAAAGAGATGGCGCCCAGGGGTATTTTAAAATCAATGTCCCATGAATTGGTCAAGGTGGGCAAGTCAAATCAAATGCATGTTCTAATCCGCCTAAATGTTGATGGGCCAAGCGACGTCAGCATCTGGCTTAAAAATCACAAAACCAGATTTGAAGAGCTTAAAAGTCATTTGCATGACTACGAAAAAAAAGCACGGGAGGCAATGCAAAATGAATCATGAACTTCCTGACACAGAATTCCTTGCCTATTGGTTAGATGACATGATGGATAAAAAAATGCATCTAATGAAGATAGAAGAAGAAGATGTGACACCACAAATTAAAACTTTAAACAAATGTATAAAGATACTTAAGCAGTATCAAAATATACTAATTACGGAGAATGAAGATGAATAAACTTATTTCGTTAGTTGGACTTTCTATGTTATTAACTGGTTGTGCCGGACATGTAAAGGTTGGTTATATCTTGGAAGCTGGTGGAGCTGCTGAATGGATGCCGGTGGAGGAGTCCAATGCATAGCCCATTTGGAACAAATATAATCTTAGAAAAAGATACCGAAACACACCAATGGGTTGTCATTGCCAGAACGATAAGAAGTACGGTGGAGGGCAAGCAAACCGAATCTCTTCTCGAGCTTGGAAGGGGTTATAGTTCTGAAGAGGCATATTGCAACGCAATAAAGGACCTTGTGTCAGCCGTTAGAAATGGCATCTGTGCAGCAGAGCGTGGAGTTGCTGATATGAATTATTATCTAAAAAAATATGAAGACACAGAAAGAAGGGTAATAGAATGAAACAAAGTCCCGAAGCACACGACCCGTTCCTGCAAGATAAGATCGATATGCTCCAGAAGACCCCGGAAGAATACCATCTTCACTACGAGATCGACAAGTTAAAGGATCATATGGAGCACAACATCCGCATGATTCGTGCTTTGAATCGCGAAGTCGAGAGGAGTTCTAAATGTCTAGAAGCCTTGGAGCTTGCGTTGATGAATTTAAAGGAACTTAAAAAGGAGGTTCCTGACAGATGATTGAATGCATACGTTTTAAATCACACGTGAAAGGAAGTCTTCAAGGATTTGCTGATTTCTATGTGGAAAAGTGGGGATGCGAGCTTACAGGATGCTCGCTTTACATGAAGGACGGGAGAAGATGGGTAAACCTTCCATCAAAAGAGTATCAAAACGAACAGGGTGAAACGAAATACGCACCTGTGATTCGTTTTAGGAAGAAAGAGCATTTCGAAGCATTCGTCAACGCTTGCAAGAAGGCTATTGACGATTATTGCGCTAAGCAGCCGGTAGAAGAAAAACCCAAGGATCAACCATTTTTCGATGATTCAGACTGTCCTTTCTAACGATTTAGTAAAATTTAGTAAAATTTAGTAGGAGATTGGTAGATGGCAGATAGACAAAAGAGTCACTTTGGAGGTGACGGATACAAAGAGCTTTATCTAAAGCAAGAGCTTGCTAATCGCGATGGAAAGGCCATACGCAACAAGATATTGGCTAAGCTGAAAGACGAAGAATACGAAAGGAAAAAGAAGTCCCAGAGATCGAGCAAGAATATCGTACCTCGTGGCTCTGGGAAACATCTAACAGGAGATGATCGATGAACCCGTTTTTAATTACATTAACTTATCGCGATGATAAGACGGTTCGGATTCACATGAAAGAAGAGCAGATAGACGACTTTTTTAAAAAACTAAACGCTGGTGAAGTTTTTATAAATAAAGAGTCGAGCGTTGGCTTTTGGACGTCTGTGGACCAACTGCGTCATATCATTGTACAGCCAAAACCAGAGGAAGAAATCAATGAGTCTAACGGAGAAGATCCAAAGTGCGATCAGCCAGTACAGGAAGGAAGTGAAGATAATCAGGGAGGAGATGAAACTCCTTGAAGATCGCGAAAAGGATGCTTTTCAAAGGTTTTTAAACAATTGTGAACACTCGTATGAAGATGTTTTCATCGGAAGATACGTCAACCCCTTCAGGAAGCCATGGCAAGAGCTAGGAGAAGAAAAACAACTACTAACTCTGGAGAAAACAGAAGAATCGACGCCCAAAAGCGAGGACGGTCTCGATCCAGTGGAAGTAAACAAGTACAAGCCGGATTAAAAGGTTCAGTGCGAGAGGACCACAGGCAGAAAAGGAGATAAGGAGTCAAACTACATGCAGATACAAGAAGCCACGAACCACGCGGGTACACTCGCGATTGGCGACTTAGAATTGGAAATCACCATACTGAAAGATGGAACACCTGTCATTTCTTACGGAAGTGCAGAGAAGTTTTTCGGTTTGAACGCACAGAAAGGGAAGTTTTTTCCCCAATTAACCGGTCAACTAAAAGAAGTGATCGGACAACCACTAAAATGGCAGATTCCTGGAAACAAACGCGTTTATTCAGGGTTTGAAGCAGATGTTTTGTATGATTTTGCGGAAAAAATCATCGTAATGTCTAAGTTTGAAGAAAAGGAGCTTTCTCCTGCTAAACAACAAATCGTCAACCAATGCTGGTCTCTTGTGCGGGCTTTCGGTAAAGCTGGTGTACGCGCTGTTTGTTACGATGCGGCAGGTTATTTGCAAGAGATCAAACGCGATGCTATCGTGGAATATTTTAACCGCTTCCTTAGCGATTATCTTAGACCCCATGAAAAGCGATTTGCAGGTGATATGTGGCCAGACATATACCATGTATATGGCAAGAAGATACCCAAGGATCGCCCGATGCATGAGGGTGCGTGGTTATCCAAATTTATCGATACCTACATCTATAAAGTGCTCCCTGACGAAGTGATGCAAGAGATTCGTAATCGCAATCCTTACGTCAAAGGAAGATATCGCAAGCATAAAAACCATCAGTTTTTATCCGGTGATGTGGGTGACCCTGCATTAATGGCTGTTATTGCCCAGGTGCGTACGCTGCTTAAGATCACGCCTCCTGGAATGCCTGAGAAGTTCAAAGAGCTTCATCGTAAGGCTTTCCCGAAGAATTCTGGGCAAATGGAATTTCATCTAGGAGTGTCAGAGATATGAAATGGAAGCTAGAAAAAAGGAAAGTAAAAGATCTATATGAATACACAAAAAACCCCCGAACCCTTAGCAAAGAACAAGCGGCCCACCTTCACTCTAGTCTCGACAAGTTTGGACAGTGCGAACCTATCGTTATCAACTCGGACAACATTATCATCGGAGGGCACCAGCGCCTTCGTACAATGCGAAAGATGGGATACAAGGAGGTCGATGTTTATGTTCCCGATTCCCCACTCAGTGAGAAAGAGGTCGAAGAGCTTAATATTAGGCTTAACAAAAACTCAGGTGACTGGGATTGGGATATGCTTGGCAATGCTTGGGATGAAAATGATCTTATAGAATGGGGTTTTACCGAGAAAGAAATGCATATTGAAGATATCGAATCATCAGGCGAAGAGGCAGGCGAAGGCCCTGCAAACAAATCATGCTCGATGACGATTAAGTTCATGGACGTAGGACATCTTCAAGAAGCTGAAAACAAAATTGCGACGATCGTGGATGCTTATCCGGGGTCGTCTTACAAGATAAAGGTGTGACATGACAAAAAAGAAGGGCCGGCCTTTTGGCGGCGAGATTGACATCGATTGGGAGCTTGTTAAAAGGCTTGCAACAATCCAATGCACTCGCGATGAAATTGCAGCAGCAATAGACATCGACAGAAGAAACCTTCAGAGAAAGTGCGAAAAAGAATTCGGCTGTACTTTTGGTGAAAAACTTGAAGAATGGCGCGTTGGTGGTAAAGCTTCACTTAGGAGAAAGCAATGGCTTCTAGCGGATAAAAATGCAGCTATGGCAATATTTCTTGGTAAGCAAGTATTAGGTCAAAGAGATGATATACGATTGAATCATCAGGGAACAGTAGTGCAAGAAATCGTCCATTTTGGAGATGGTGAGCCTAAGCGATGGGAAGATGAGCAAGAAAAAGAAGAATAAAGAAAGGTTTTACAAATTCAATGACAAAGAAGTCCAAGAAAGAGTACGAATACCACAGTTTGTTCCCAGGGATTATCAGCTTGATTTTCTTCGTGCTATGGATAACGGTGCCAAGCGTGCTGTGCTGGTATGGCATCGTCGTGCTGGCAAGGAAATTGCTTGCTTTAACTTCATGATCAAAATGGCGTGGTGGCATCGTGTTGGAACTTACGTATACTTTTTTCCTACCAGTACACTTGGACGAAGAATTTTATGGGATGGTGCCAATAAAGATGGAAAACGTTTTTTGGATTATATACCCAAGGAAATTATAGATGGTAACATCAACAGCAATGAAATGAAGGTTAAGCTTACAAATGGAAGCATCATACAAATCATCGGTTCTGATCAGATCATCAATGTTGGGATTAACCCTGTTGGATGCGTCTTCTCAGAGTATTCCCTCCAAGATCCTAAGTGTTGGAACTTCATTCGTCCGATCCTTCGTGAAAATGGTGGTTGGGCTGTTTTCAACTTCACGCCTCGCGGGAAGAATCACGCCCACGACCTGTTTCTTATGGCGAAGAACAATCCAGACTGGTTCTGCCAGCGCCTTAGCATACGTGATACCGGCGTTCTTTCTGACGATGACATGGAGTTTGAAAGACAGGAAGGAATGTCCGAGCATCTTATCCAACAAGAATACTATTGTAACTTTGATCAAGGTGCCGAAGGTGCTTATTACGCAAAACTACTATCAAAGGCTGAACTAGATGGACGGATTACGAGTGTGCCTTATGACCCAAATTGTCGTGTTGATACTTATTGGGATCTTGGCGTATCAGACGAGACAGTTATATTGCTCTGTCAAAATGCAGGAAACCAAATCCACATCATCAATATGTATCGAAATCAAGGGGAAGGACTTAATCATTACGCCAAGTGGTTGCAGTCTGAAGGTGAAAAATGGGACTACATTTACGGAGACCACTACGCACCCCACGATATTCAGGTGCGTGAACTCGGTTCCGGGGCACAAACAAGAATGCAAATCGCTAAAGACTTGGGAATAAACTTCAAAATCGTTCCAAATATTCCAATACAGGAAGGAATTGAACTAGCTAGGGGTTTGTTCCCTAGATTGTGGATTGATAGCGAAAAATGTAGCTATCTTGTAAAAGCATTAGAAAATTACCACAAAAATTTTAATGAAAAATTAAACGTATATAGCGATAAACCTGTACATGACTGGTCATCACACAGTGCCGACGCCTTCAGATATTTGTCGGTTATACAAAACAAGCAAAGAAAGGGAACGATGTCAGAAGAGGAAGCCGATGCGTTGGAAAGGGCGTACTCTTTTAGACATGTTTAAAATCCAAGGATTTTGTATAAATAAAGTTAACAATGGGGAGATTCATGAAAAGTGAATACGTGAAACATAAGAAGAGTAAGTATCCAGATCTCGTCAAGAAGTATGAAGCCATGACAATCAATCGTCAGGTTGACTACGGATATCGTGGCACATCGCCTAATTATGTGATGGATTTACCGAAAGAACCTGTGCCAAGAAATAATGGCAAAAAGTAAGTTATAGCGGATTTAAGCTATAACTAGCACTGAACCAATATAAGTGCAAAACAAAAATTACACGCGAGGCAAAGACTGATCATCTTGTTCTAGGCCGCTACCTGGGCCTCGCATCCTTTCCTTAGCGGAGGAAAGTAAAAACCGCTATGGACGGGGTGCGATGGCCAAAGATTTAGACATCATCCGTGAGTTCGACACGTATTATAACGAAGCTTATTATGCGTGGGATCCTTATTTTCCAGAGGCTGAAAGGGATTTAAGGTTTTATCTCGGTGACCAGTGGGACGAGAGAGAAAAAAGACAGCTATTCCAAGAAGGTCGTTCGACTTTCGTATTCAACCGCGTAAGACGCAATATCAACATGGTTACCGGCTATCAGAGAAAGCACAGGCTTTCGTCTGTTGTCGTGCCTATCGAAAATGCTGAACAAAGAACAGCAGATCAATTATCCCAATTACTTCTTTATGCCATGCAGTATGGCAATGGTTATCAGTTAATTTCTGATTGTTTTGCAGGTGCTTTGAAGACGGGATGGAATCTGATGTCTCTTTGGATGGACTATCGCGATGATCCTGTCAATGGAGACGTTAAATTTGCAAGAGAGCCTTATAACGGATTCATTTTAGACCCTTATTTCACAAATTTAGACCTTTCAGATTGCGGATACATCCTTCGGCGCAAGTATTTGAATGTTGACCATGTTGCTTCTCTTCTTCCCGGTCAGGAAAAAGAAATCTATGCCCTTTATCGCGTTGGTTGGGAGCGTGACGATAAGTTTACTTGGCTTCCATACCAAAGACAGCCTAACGGCCAGGAATTAATGGCTTATAACGAGATGTACATGCAGAAATGGCGCAACGTGCCAATGCTCGTGGACATGGATTCTGGTGAAACGACCGAATTTGACATGGATCAAGAGACGTTGAACATGTTTCTTAAGCAATATCCGCAACTTAAGGTCGTCCAAAAGCCAAAACGTTATATCGAAATGCACGTCATCGTCAATGACCATGTCATGCGCTCTGAAATCAATCCTTATGATCTGGATGAGTATCCATTTGTTCCTTTTACAGCCATTTTCGAACCGGAAAGTGATCAATGGGGCCTAAAAGTGCAATCTTTAACAAGATGCATGGTCGATCCACAGCGTGAAGCGAACAGAAGGCGATCACAAATGGTGGATATCCTAGATTCGCAGATCAATTCCGGTTGGATTGCCAATGAAAACAGTGTAATTAACCCCCGCAGTCTCTTCCAGTCTTCCCAAGGTAAAGTCATTTGGCGTCGAGAAGACGCTCCTCCAGGGGCACTGGAAAAAATACCTCCCGCTCAGATTCCGCCGTCTATGTTCCAGCTACAAGAGCTCTTCGATCGCGATATGGTCGAAATCGCCGGTATCAATGATGCCGCATTCGGGCAGACGGAAAATGCAGGCGAATCTGGTGTAATGATGATGCTTCGTCAAGGTGCAGCTGTTGTTAACCTCCAGGAGCTTTTTGACAATTTACGCAATAGCCAGAAGTCAATTAGTAAAAAAGTCTTAAAAATGATTCAAAAATGGCGACCGGCTAAGGTGCAAAGAATCATTAATGAACAGCCGACAGAAGAGTTCTATAACAGTGAGTTTTTGAAATACGACGTCACTGTTCAAGAGGGAATTCTTACAGATACACAGCGTCAAATGTATTTCCGTCAGCTTGTTGATCTTCGTCAGCTTGGCGCTCCTGTTACCGGTGAAATGCTTGCAAAAGCTGCCCCAATCCAAGGGAAAACAGAATACATCGAAGAGCTTGCCGAAATGGAACAGCAGCAGGCACAGCAAGCACAGCAACAACAACAAATTCAACAGCAAGTTCTACAAACCCAGAGTCAAGCAACACAAGCCAAGGCTATCAGTGATATCGCACTCAGCAAAGAGCGGTTTACCCGTGCTGTTGCAAATATGGGTCTTGAAGATGAAAGAGCATCAGCTGCTGTCGAAAATCGTGCAGATGCCGCTCTTTCACGAACAAAAGCAATTAAAGAGCTTGAAAGCCTAGATGACGATCGTCTGATCAAATACCTGACCATTGTTCGCATGATGGAAGAGATGAACCGCCGTAAGGAAGAACAGGTCAAAGAAGACGATGTCCAAATTTCCGCAAAGGCAAACATGCCTGAGCAGAATCCTCCTGAAGTTGGAAATTTACTTCAGGAAATACCTGAACAACAAACCATGGAGGTACCAGATGGCCAAGTATAAGCAAGGCTATGCCGACCGCCAAGACGAGAGATATGCGATGAAAAAGCGTAACGAACGTCATGGAATGGGTGGAATGGGAGTCATGGGACACGATAGCAAACCTAAGCAATGCGATGCTTTCGCCGCTCAGAAGAGCGACATGCATAGGGTTCAGCGTGAGCCAATGGACAACCGTGGAAATCCCAAGATGGCTTGGGATTACAAATTCTAGGGAGACTTAGATGGCACAAGAGACTGGAGAAACCCGCGATGCGATCATTGAAGACGATGAAAAGGTAATACAGCAAATTCTAGACGCTAATAAGGATCGACGTGATCCCTATTGGATCGTGATGTTTGCCAAACCGGCCAAGGTCGTAGTTGACGGAAAACCAACCTTGATGAAGCACATCAAGCCTTATTACACCAAACCAACCCCACAGGTTGGAATGATTGTAGGAGAGGTAAACAACCAAACGGGTGCGATCTCGTGGGACGTGAATATGCCCCAGAGACCGTTTGATTTTGATGCGCTAAAAGCACTTGGTGCTGAATCAGCAAACGAAGTGGTCGTTGAAACCACCTCTATACCAGGAGCTTACGTAACACAATAGTGCCGCCGACTTTACGGGCGAAAAGGAGACTATACGCGATGAGCGAAGAACCAAACGTTTCGGGCGATCAAATTTCGGAGGCCGCCGCTCCGGTAGTGGATGCAACTGCTGAACCCACACAAGCTGTCGAGCATCAGGAACGTAATGTTCCGTTAGATGCCTTGCAAGCCGAACGGGCAGAAAGACAAAAACTACAAGACGAATTGCGCATGATGAAAGATCATCTGGCGTTAATGTCAGCAAATCAATCTCAGCCAAAGGCCGAGCCTAAAGATGAGTTTGACGGGTTATCTGAAGACGATGTTTTGACTGTTAAGGACCTTAAAAGGGCCTTAGGTCAGAAAGAAAAAGAGTTCCAGATGACTATTCAAGAGCTGCAAATGACCCAGAAGTATCCGGATTATCAGCAGATCGTCACCCAGTATTTACCCGAAGTTTTGAAACAAAACCCAGGTTTAAGGGAGTCACTTACCAAGTCACAGGACTACGAGCTTGCTTATTACTTAGCGAAGAATAGTGATGCGTATAAGACGCAAAGCAAGAGCGCGAAAAAGAATGCCGATGCTGAACGCATAGTTCAAAACGCCAATAGGGCGGGATCACTTTCAAGTGTTGGGCAAACGTCGCCGATTTCAGAAGCTAAGCGATTTAAAGACATGTCCGATGACGAGTTTAAGAAGACTGTTCAGAAAAACCTGGGCTACTACTAGGAGATAACCAATGGCAAATGTAACAACTGTTGCAGTGCTACCTCCAGCTGTTCGGGAGTACTACGATCGACTTCTTTTGATGACTGCATATCCGCAGCTTATTCATACGAAGTTCGCTCAGAAACGTGTACTTCCAGAAAAGATGGGCGACACTATTGTGTTCCGTAGGTATGCACGCCTAGCAACTGTACCTATCCCGCTTCAGGATGGAATTACTCCTCCAGGAGCACCTTTATCGGCTACTGACATCAAGGCAAGAGTCGATTTTTACGGTAATTTCGTAACCATTACGAACCAAGTTGAATTAACTGTTGAAGACAGAGTTCTTAATGAATCCTCTCGCCTTCTTGCACAGAATTTGGCTCAGACAATGGATGAAGTTACTCGCGATGTTCTCGCTTCTACCAGTTCTGTACTCCAATGCAGCAACGGTGTGAACGGGAATACTCCAACTGAGCTAACAAAAGCTGATATTGACAGCGCTGTTCAGACACTTCTGAATAACGATGCCGAAATGATCAGTGAAGTTGTCGTTGGACGCGATGCTTTCGGTACTGCACCTGTCAGACCAGCGTTCTGGGGCTATATTGATACAGCACTTCTAGACGATCTAGAAGCTGTAGCAAACTTTGTCCACAGCGCTAACTATCCAAATCAGCAATCTGTTCTCGATGCTGAATGGGGTGCTACAGGAAACGTACGCTGGCTTTACACATCTGTTGGAAGCGTCAGTGCTGCATCCCCTGCAGTGTATAACAACTTCATTATTGGAAAAGAGGCCTACGCAGTAGTGCACCTTGGCTCTGAGACTGGAGATTTCTACATTGAACCTCTTGGTTCTGCAGGATCAGCCGATCCATTGCACCAGAGAGGATCTGTCGGATGGCAGCATCCGTTTGTGGCTAGAATCCTTAACGATAGCTTCATGTTGAATCTTGAAGCAACACACTCTTAAGGAGGTAAATTATGGCACAAATTAAAAGATTCTCATGGACAAACCCAAATCCAGCCGTAGCAAGAAACCTTGATTGCGGTTTCGATCCTGTGAAGGTCGAAATTTGGGACTTAACTACACCAAACCGTTTCGAGTGGACTACAGATATGGCAGACGGTTCCTACTTCACACTAGGAACGCTGGCATACACCACTTCTAACGGTGTGACTCCTTTATCCCAGAGCACAGCTATTGGCGCATCCATTAGTGGATTCACCAATGCTAACCCAGGGGTAATCACTGTCAATGACACTGCAACTTTTGGTTTCGCTGCTGGCGATACTATCAAAGTTTCAGGTCTTGCTGATGATGGAGCGGCAGCAAACAGCCTTAATGGCGAGTTCACTATCGCATCTGTCACAGCTACTACTATCACACTTGTTGAAGACACATCTTCTGGTTACAGCGCCTATGTTTCTGGCGGTTACGCAGTACGCGTTTCCGACACAAACGGTGATGCAATCCCAGTAGAAAACTTAGCTATTCGCGGCGTTACCCTTGGTACCGGCTGCGTTGGTGCTAACAGCGCTTCTATGGTTGCGATGGTCTACGGCGAGGAGCCAGTAGTTTAAACATGGAGGGGGACACTTAGTCCCCCTCCTTAAATAAGGAGTATGAAATATGGATCAAGCAGTCATGGACAAGGTCGATCTAGAAAAGTTGCAAAGACTTCCCATTATTGACCCTGTAAACCCTAATCGTAAGTTTACAGAAAAGGAAGAGAAGCATTTGCGCGAACTCATTAGCTATGAGTTTATGAATCTGGAAGAGCCTGGATTAATGCAGAAGTTCACTTATGGCAATGCTACAAACAAGCATACTTTTGTCTTTATGCATGGAGGCAGATATCGCGTACCTCGCTTTATTGCTAGACATGTGGAATCAAAATCCACTCCTATGTGGGGATGGAAACCAAACGGTTCGGGACAAATGGAAAAGACCCAAAAGGGACAAAAATCCAGATTCCAGATGCGCGAAGTATTTGAATAAACGAGGTAATGATGGCAAATTGGGACCTAGCAGAAATCAGGCAAAAGGTTAGACAGGTTACGGGAAGATATTCACCCCAGGAGCTTTCAAATGAGCAATTGGATGAATATATTAATAAGTATTTCCAATACACCTTCCCGGCAGAGTTAAAGCTCGAGAGATTTCACACATATTATGAATTTCTCACTGTAGCAAATACACAATCCTACGATTTCCCTGCAGGATATGTGAACTTTGAACCCCCTGCGACATTGGATCGGCTTTCCTTGCTTTGGTACCAAGAGCCATCATCCTTTTATGATAACAATCCAGAAAACATAGCACGTCAGACGATCGGAACAGGTGATGGAGCTACTACAGCATTTAATGCAACAGCTGGAAATTTTCCGATTCTTCCTGGAAGCACCGTGATTACAGATGATAACGAAGTATTTGAAGATACAAACACAGACTTTTCCGCATCACCTGTTGTTATAACGGGTAGTTTAGGAGGAAATGCCGTTTTAAATTATGAGACTGGTGCTCTCACTGTGACTTTTAATACAGCGCCTACCAGTGGTCAAAACATTTATTTTTCCTACATCCAGTTTCAAGCAGGAAGGCCAACAGCTGTCTTGGTGTATAATAATCAATTCACGTTTTTCCCTGTGCCAGATACAGCTTATCGATTTAGAACAAAAGCTTATGCAGACACACTGGTTACGACGGCAGCAGGTACTAACGCTGCTCTTTTTATTAATGCTACAGACAAGCCTTTACTGGAACAATGGGGCCCTTGTATAGCCTATGGGGCAAGTCGCGATATACACGCAGATAAAGGCGAAATGGACGCATATGGTGAAGTGACGGCGCTTTACAAAGAGCAATTAGCTTATGTGTTGAAAAGAACCAATCAAAACTTGCTAAACACACGAGCGCAACCATTTTTTTAAGAGGTAATCATGGCATATGACAAAACACTTCCAGCTAATAGCACAAAGATAAGGAATTATCCGACGGTTTTGACCAACAACTTTGCAGCTATTGAAGAAGGGGATATTAGTTTAAAGCATTGGCAAATCAACTTTATTGAAAGAAATGCAGTACCTGGCGCACCTCCTCCGGCCAACGATCCAACGCGTGCCGATGATACGATGATCATGTTTTCTAAGCAGGACTCAGCTGGTGAGACAGAGTTATTTCTTCTAGATGATAGATCACCAGCGAACAACTTTCAAATTACACAAAATGGCGCCCTTGGAAGTACATCTACTCAGGTTAACGCTAATGGTCTAGCGTTTGACGTCGATTCAACTACCGGATTAACGTATGTCGATGGTCAAATGATTGTCGCATATGGAAATTTCAATGTTTTAGGGATTTTACAATTTGGAAAGAACATGACAACTGCAGGGACACCAAGACCGTCTACAGGATTGTTTAATGTAAATGTTGATGCAGATGTATTGCAGAATGCGAACTATGTAATATCAGGTTCTGTGAGAAATTCTGGTAATAGTGGAGGATCTGTACGTGGCGTGATGCCTCTTCTAACACCTGCACCTGTTGCTAGCACAGCAACTACCATACAGTTAGAAGTTAAAAGGGATGGTGGGAGAACCAATGATTTTGACGATTTCTTCATCATGATTTGTGGAGGAAGATAATGGGTTATCAGCCTTTTTTGATAGCACCTTTTGGAACTGGGCTTGATACTGATCTTGAACCTTGGCTTTTGCCAATTGATGCTTTTACAGACATCATCAACGCCCATATTCACCATGGTTATATCGAAAAAAGGCAGGGATATCGATTTTTGGGAGACATGGTTCATGGGAGACCAATTACTGCAGCTACTGCTGCGAATCCGGCGGTATTCACCGTGGCTTCTGCTACTGGCCTTAGTGATGGAGACACTGTATCGCTACATTACCTAGCGGGTGGTAGCTGGGCAAACCTTAATGGTCAGAAATATACAATTGACAATCTTGCAGGAACTAACTTTGAACTGCTTGATTCTACAGGAACAGCAGTTGATGGGTCAGGATTAGGTGTTTATACAGGGAGTAGTGGACGTCTTGGCACCTTTGAAGGCAATCGGATTATGGGAATATTCCGATATATTGGATCTGACAATACAAGACAGTTATTGATTTCTGATACCGAGAGAGTAGCTCTTTACAATGCTACTACGCAAATATTTGATCCACTTGATCTTTTTGACAGTACATCAACACTAAGAACAGATTCTGATGTTTGGAATTCAACAAATGTTGATTATATATGGTCGGCAAATTGGCAACACGCAGGTTCTGTAAACCGTGTGTATATCACCAACGGCAAAGCTTTTACAGGTGGCACACCTGGTACCGATGGAATTGTCTACTATGATGCAGCAAACCCAAGGGTAGAACAATTTCAACCATCTTTAAATTCTACAGACACTCTTTATGGTTGCAAGTTGATGTTTAGTATTAAACAAAGACTAGTATGTCTCCATACATTCGAGTTTAATGGTGCTACAACAAACACTTTTCCCCAGAGAGCAAGATGGTGTGCTGCCCAGAATCCAGGCAATTGGGATGACTCCGTTCCTGGTGGTGGGGGATTTGTGGATGCGCCCACTGGTGAACAGATCATTTCTGCAAGGGCATTGCAAGATATCATCATTGTAAACTTCACTGATAGTGTATGGACCCTTCGGCCTGTCCCTGACCCAGCACTTCCTTTTAGATGGGATAAAATTAATGATTTCAGGGCGTGTGATGGCAAGATGGCAACTATCGGGTATGACCGTTATGTCGTTGCTCTTGGACAAAGAGGAATTACTGCAACAGATGGAGTAGAAACCCGGCGTGTCGATCAAAGAATTGAAGACTTTGTCGATGACGATGTTAACGACTCAGAATTTGATAAAGTCTTTGCTGATAGAAGCTATTCCTCTCGAAGAACGTGGATGTTGTATCCGCAGGAGGAAAAGGATGATGCAGAAGGCGCTTTAATCTATGACGATGAATCTGGTGCTTATACAAAATATGTATTTACCAGAGAAGTAAGCGGAAGTGTAGTCGACATGAATGCCCTTGGCCATGGCGGGGTATCAATTGACTATGCCGCAGAAGACTTCATCGCAGCTAACGACTTAGATGTGGCAGCTGAGGATTTAAACGATGAAACTGCATTGTCATTTTTCTGGTCAGAAGGTGCTGAAATCTTCCTAGGTGGAGATCGGGCAGGCGCTGTCCATATACTTGAAACCGAAGGAAGCGATGACGGAACATCTATTCAATTTGAAATGGAAAGTGCTGGCTGGAATCCTTTCAAAGATCAAGGAGTCGAATGCCAGCTAGGATACGTCGACTTCTACTGTGATAGCGATCAAAAAACTAAGCTTTCAGTTGAATTCTATAAAAATGATAACGAGGCTCCCTACGAAGAGCAGGGTATGGATCTTCTACCTGATCTTGGGTATGTGGCTAGTATTAATAATATTGCACTAACAGATGCCGGCGATCCGACACAAGGTTTAACTATTTCCGCTGGTAAGCACGGTTTAACTACTAATGACCGCATTTATATCTATGGCGCCGAGGGAATGACTGAAGTTAATGATGAAGAATATATCGTTACGGTCGTAGACGGCAATACTTTTACCGTTTCTGTCGATGCCACTGGTTTTGGCACTTATACTTCCGGTGGATTAATTTATGAAAACAAGTTCTACCGCACTAAAGTTTGGAAAAGGGCATATGGTGGTGGAATCGGCTATGTGCATCAAATAAAGGTCTACTCAGAAGGTTCTAACCGTCCTTTGAAGATACACGCTATTAAACCCTGGTTTAGACCGCGTGGAAGGAGAACATTGGGATGACGATCAATCCTAACATTATCCTTCCTCTGCACAGTGAGCAGATTTTAAGCGGTAATCCAGAAGAACTAGATCGTTATTTTCGAGAACTGATCTTCACATTACAGGGGATGTATGAAGATTTAGCGCAAGGTATCAACGGAGACATTCGTGCCGATTTTTCAGAACCCAATAGGCAATGGACTCCCATTTTAAAAGATTCAGCCAATTCAGGAACGACATTTACCTATGACCACCAAAAAGGGTGGGTTTTACGACAAGGTATCATTGTCGATGTCTGGTTTGACGTTAAATGGACAGCAAATTCAGGTGCAATAACGGGCAATATGTATGTGGAATTGCCCTACAAAGTTGCAGTAACCGACCAAAAACCCTTCGTTGGCGTGGCGCAACCCTCCATATTTACATATACAGGAGGAACTGAGTGCGTGCTTAATGCAATAAGTGACACATACCGGTGTGAAGTTTGGAATACCGGCAGTGCATTCACTACAGCAAATCAAGGCTCAGTCGCGGCAGGTCAATTGATAGGCCACATTAGGTACATAGGACAGCAAGATGAAAGATAAATCAGAAAAAATAGACGAACTTAGGTGGGTGAGAGTATTTTCTCCTATCCATATTCCTAAGTATCTTGTCGAGCAAGTAAGAGACAGAGATTTTTCTGTTGAAGATTTTTATAAATACCAAGAAATTAACTGCTTGGTTGAAGGCAAAGAAGGACCAACTTTAAACCCTTTCAATCATCTTTATGTTCTTGCTGATGAAGGGAATATGGTGAAAGGCTTTTTATGGTTTGTTGTAGATGCTTTGACAAAGGATGTGATCATTAATTCCTTTTCTATGGACAAGTCTTACTGGGGACAAGGAAAAGCTGTTAAAAGACTGTCTGATCATGTAAAAGAAATTATAAAAAAGTTAAAATTAAAGAAAGTTTACTGGATTACAAATTATCCAAAACACAGCGAAAGACATGGATTTAGACGTTCTAAAGGTGTGTTGATGGAATATTCGGAGGTGAATGATGGGAAAAACAATGATGGGCGGATCGACTCACGAAAAGAACATCAGCATGCTAACGCCGGAGCAACAAGCCCTATTTAGCAGTTTTCTAACAGGTCTTGGTCCGGACGCGATGGCTACATTTGGCAATCTTTTGCAGCCAATGGGTCAAGAGCAGATGGATGAAGTATTCCAAAAAGCTTATGTCGATCCAGCAATGCAGACATTTGAACAACAAATGATTCCTGCAATACAGCAGCGTTTTACTGATGCAAATGCGGGCTCTTCTTCAGCTTTAAATCAAGCATTAGCACAAAGCGCAGGAGACTTATCCACGGCTTTAGGATCGCAATATGGACAATTCTTCCAGAATCAGCAACAACAGCAACTTCAAGCCATTAATCAATTCCTACCGCTGTTAACTGGTCAAACCTTCTCTCCATTAATCCAACAACAATCAGGTATCCTAGGCCCATTAATTGGAGCTGCTGGACAAATTGGCGCTGGCGTTGCGATGTCTTCCAAAGAAGTGAAAGAAAACATTAGGGAATACGAAAAAGGCCTTGAAGAGTTTATGGAATTGGATGTGAAGCAATATGACTACATCGAAGACGTGGGAGGCCAAAAAGATAAGGTCGGATTGATTGCAGAAGACATACCGGAAGAGCTGACAGCAAAAAAAGACGGTATATTGCACGTAGATCTTTACGGTGTCATGGGTCTTATGATCAATGCCATGCAGGAGATGTACGAAAAAATCGTACAGTTGGAGGGTAAATAATGCCAGCACCAATAGTTTTGCAAGATCCATCAGGTCTAGCACAAGGTATTTCAACAGCGGGAGGCGCTCTTGGCCAAGCTTTAGGTCAGAGAATGCAACAAAGCCGGCAGGCACAAGGGTTACAACAGTTTCAGTCAGGGCTTGAAGCGGCGCAAAATGATCCTAATGCAATAGCACGCGCATATTCACAAGCATTGGCATCAGGAGCTGATCCAGCCACATTACAATCCCTGCAGCAGTCTTATAATGCCGCTCGCAAGCAAAATGCCTTTAAATCAGCTTTTGATGAAGCATTAGATATGGGTGGTCTAAACACCCCTGAAGGGCAAAATGCGTTTTTGATGGCCTACGGTCGAGAAGGTGGCGATCCTTTCGAAGCTATTAAGCTATTTCAAAAAGATAAAAAGGGTGACAGTGTCTTTGACAAAAAGATTGATGAATTCATGGCGGATTCAGTCATTGAATATATGCAAGGTGGTGACGAGCAAAAGCAAGCATTAACAGAAAACTTAGATTATCTTGAAGAAAACCTGAAAAACGTTGGACGTGCCAAAGGGTTGGTGACAGGTGAATGGGCCTGGAATAGCAAAGCCTATACAGAGTACAGGAACCGTGGAAATCTTGCGCTTGACAGTGTGATCAAAGTCTTTAATAAGGCAGGTGTTCTCCCACAGAGAAAACTTGAATGGATTCGTGAAACATTTGGTATTTCACCAATGGATACACAGGAGCAAATACAAGGTAAAATCAATGCGCTCAGATCCTTAGCTAAAGAAGCTGGTGGGTTTCAAGATAAGCTAGGGGGTTTGATTGAACGCTATGGAACAAAAATACCAAGAGATGAATTCATTAAGCTGCAAAACAGTGCTGATGCCACTATGCGTAAATTTGATGATCAGGTGGAAAGTCCTGCTTCTGAAACTGTCGTTGAAAAACTGCCCACTAAAGGGGTGACTAAGGGAGCGCAAGCAACCAATTCAGAAACTGGTGAGAAATATATTTATAACGGTTCACGTTGGGTAAAACAAAAGAAGGGTTAAGATGCCATTTGTCATTACACAGCCTAAAGAAGAAGACGAAGAAACTGTAGATCAGCAATCTGGCTTCGTAATAACACCATCTGAGAAGGTGGAAGAAGAGACCGATACAAGTGTTATGCGTGGTGTTGGCGGCGCTATACAAGATTTCTTCATGAAAGGTTTGGATATTGGCGTTCGTGCTTTTGGTGGTGGACCAGAATCTATGATGGCCCAACAACAGATTTGGGAAGAAGTCGGAAGGCCTAGACTTGAAAGACAGCTTCAAGAGATGGAACTTCAAGAAAAAGGGATGTCTGATGAAGAAATACTTTCGCAATTAGGCGAATGGAAAGAGCCAGAACTGCCTATTCAGAGTTTTACAGAGCTTGGCGATGTTATTACCGGTGGCACTTTAGTTCCTAGAACAGCTGCAGAACGTGGAATGCGTCAATCTGGTGGTACTGCTGGCGAGTTTGTTGCTGCAACTATGTTGATGCCTGGTGGTGGTCAAGCAAATTTAGGTAAAGAAGCGGCGATCGGAGGCCTTTTTGGCGCGGGTGAAGCTGTTGCCGAAGAATCGGGTGGTGGTCCCGCTAGCCAATTCTTTACCGGTTTATCATTTGCCTCTCTTCCTTTCCTTTTAAAAAGGGGAGCGCAAGGATTACAAAGCGGCATACAATTTGGAAAAAGACTCTTAGGAGCTAAAGGTATTCCGGAAGGTATGCCTAAGTTTCTTGAAGAAGTCGGGGAAAAGGCTGTTGCCGATCTCGAACTGAGTAGTCGTGATCTGATGGGTCGCGTAGCCAAAACAAGTGAAGAGAATCTTGCCAAGTTCGATGAAGCTGTTAGCAAGGTGGCAGAGCCTACAATGAAAGAAGCTGGACCTTTCCGTGCTGCTGAGATAGAAAAGGAGATTATCAAAGATAATCAAAAAGCCATACTTGACCAGATTAGCCCAGCGGCTGAATCAAAGAAAAAGTCGTGGGAAGGATTACAGCAATATGTTGAAGGAAATTTCAATGCTATCAAAGAGACTTACAGCAGGCTTTATGAAGCGGTTGAAGAAGGTGTTAAGGGCCTTGGGGTCGTTCCTAATCGCACTTTCGAAACGGCTTCCAAGGTTGTAGAAGACCTCGAGAAAAGCCTGATTAAAGCTCCTGAAGAAGGGGGAGTTAAAAAAGCGCTTGAAGACGTTGTAAGACTCCTTAAACCAATGCAGCAAGGTTCTTTAGTCGAAGTCCCTGTTGAACAGTTAATGGCCGGTAAACGCAGTATAAACCGCCTTTTAGAAAAGTCTGATATAGTTCCTGCACCTATTGACTTGCTTAAGCCTGTATCTTCTGCAATGAAACAGGATGTAATGAAAGCTCTGGAAGCGCGTCCAGGTGTTAAAAGGGCGTTTGAAGCGGCAGAAAACCAATTTGCCGAGGCGCAAAAAGTCTTCAATAACGATGCCATTGTTAAAATGCGCAAAAGCCAAAATCCTGAAGACTTGACCTCCATGTTTACAAAGCCATCAAATTTGGAGCGCTTAAACGAAGCTATTGGTGGAAATCAACAGGTTAAAGATTTTTTAGATCGTCTAGTTGTTGAAAACATCGCAAGCAAAAATAAAGCATTAGCACAAGAATTGGCAAGCGAGTCACGCGAATATTTGTCCAAGAAATCAAGTCAACAGTTAGATAAGTTGTTGGAATATGGGGATAGTCTATCATCTCCAGGGCAACAGGCACTAGCAAGAGGCAATATTCTTGGCGATATCCAGAAGGCTTTTGATACTGGAGCAAGACCAGATTATACATTGAAGCTAATGCAAAACCCTATCGGGTATGACATGGTCAAGGAGACGATTAATCGCTCTCCACGTGGAAAGAAGATGTTTAAAAGTCTTCAGCGTATGACATTTGAAGATATGGTGTCTTCCGTCTTAGATAAAGAAAAGCAAATCGACTTCGAAAAAGCCAAAGATATTCTGGCAAATCCCCATATGAAAAGCGTGATTAAAGAAGCGATGGGACAAGATGGTCTAAAATTCTTTCAGAACTTAGAAAGATACGGCAAAAATATGGCTGAAAACATGCGAGCTTTGGCCATAAAAGACAGACCATTAATGCAACGTGTTTTGGACAACTACTTTGATAAAAGTATGAAGTATGCACTTTATGCAGCTGCGCCTTTTACACTAGGAAAGTCTTTAATCCCTGTCTTGGGAGCTGATGTTGCAAAAAGAGCCTATAGGGCAAAGTTATATCGTATCTTGGAAGATCCACAATCCCAAAAGATCATACAGGAAATGGGTCAAAAGAACGTTTCTTCTGCTAAGATGGCTAATTTAATGAAGAGATTTGCCCAAGTAGCCGGCAGACTTGGTAAAGAAGAAGAAGAATAACATGCAAAGTGTTATAAAAAACTTATGTACATAAGGAGTTAAATAATGGCAGACAAAAACCCATTAGCCTATACCGGGCGAGTCTCTGGGAGCACAACCGTTCAGGGAGACGTTCAATTTAATGCTGATCAATTTTCAGTAACAAATGGTGTTGTACAATTAGCAGGACAAGGGCTTGCTATGGATACAGCTACATCTGATTCAGGAAGCGCCACACCCACAGCCGCTGGTGTAATCACATTTGCAGGAGGTTCTGGCCTTTCAACATCAGCAACAGGTAATACTTTAACGATAAATCAAGATGCATCTACTAGTGCTATGCAATATGCAGATGTGACGATAACAGCTACAGAAGTAAAAGCTTTGGCAACTACTCCAAAAGAATTAGTCGCGGCTCAAGGTGCAGGTAATGCAATTCTTTTCATGGGCGCACAATTTAAACTAAATTACGGAAGTGAAGTTTTCACCGAAACAGCTGACAACTTTGCTATTAAGTATACCGATGGATCAGGTGTGGCAGTATCC
>JAEORY010000012.1 GCA_016840645.1 Candidatus Borrarchaeota archaeon
AAAATTCACAAGATCTTCAATATGTTTTGGTTTATGATAGAAACCAGGTGCTGCGGGTACTATATGCACACCTAAATTTGCTAATTTAAGCATGTTTTCTAAATGAATTGGACTGAAAGGGAGTTCTCTCGGCATTATAATGAGAGTTCTTTTTTCTTTTATGCTAATATCTGCTGCCCGTAACAAAAGATTTGTTGTGTATCCCTGTGCAATCGCGGCAAGTGAAGACATAGAACACGGTATGATTATCATAGCATCAAATTGCTGAGATCCACTTGCAAGGGGTGATAAAAAATCGTCAATCTCATAAGAAAAAGCTGCAAATTTTTGAAATTCCTTTTTACTCATTTCTAGTTCATGTTCAATAACAATTTCAGCGGGATTCGATATAACAAGATGAACTTCGGTACTAGTTTGTTCCTGTAAGAATTTCAATAGTTTTAACGCATAAATTACCCCGCTGGCACCTGTTACTCCGACAACTAATCTCATGAGGAGTCACCCACTTTTTCTAAGGCTTTATTGGCGAGTTCAAGCACTAATTTTTGAATAGGGTCATCTTCTCTAGTGGCTACACTTACAAAAGCAAGTTTTTTTAGCGAATGGGCGATTCTTTCAGCAAGAGCGCTCGCAAGAAGTAGATTTTTATGTCCAAGAATTCTAAAAGATGTTGCTCGCATGTCAGAGACTCCTGATGGTGAAGGCACGCCTCCAGCCATTGTAGAAACACGATAACCTTTTTCGGAGATTATTAAAAACAAAGCGTTCTCTAATTCTAATACGATACAATCTATCTTAAGTTCACCTTTCTCTAAACGATCAGTAAAGATTTTATACGGCTGCAATTTGACCCTCCTAATTCTCAAATCATTCGATTAAAAGCCATATTTCTTTAAATTTATACGTTTATTCTCAAATGTAATGCCTTCCATCTCAAGTAGTTTTTCCTTTACTTTTGTGCTATTTTGGAACCCACCCATGAATCCACCTATAGATCCATCATTACGAACCACACGATGACATGGTACAATAAATGGAAATGGATTTCTTCTCATAATATTACCAACAGCTCGTGCAGCCTTTGGGTTTTCAGTTGATTTTGCAATCTGACCATATGTGACTACATAGCCCCATGGAACCCTACTTACGTTTCTCAATACATTTTGAGAGAATTTGGCTTTTGTATAGAGAGAAATAATGGTATCTAGTTTGTCTTGATGATTTTTACACGCCTCATAAAGTTTTCGTGCAATTTTCTTTAGTGATATAAGCTTAAATTCTTTTAAAGTTAAAGGCTCAATATTTAATTGGTTCGCTATGTCATTATTGAAACAGGAGGCTACATTTTTCCAGTAGTCTCTCCATAAGGTTTCTTCTGACATTTGCAATTCCTAAGATACTTCTTGTTTTTGATAAATAAAAGAATAATTGGTTTCGAATATTCAAATTTAACTCAAGAATTCCGTTTTCTGGTTGATAAAACCAATAGGAAAAGTGTTGGCACAGTACAAACTGATAGGAAAATAATTAAATTTGTTTTACTGAGACATTTGTTCAATTTGTGAGACTTGCATGAAAGTTTCTTCTGTGCCATCTTTTGTTATTACTAGCAGATCACAACCATCGCCACTAGCAGCATCTCTCGCGATTGCGGATTTCATAGCATTAAGAACCAGTTTCTTTCCTTCCTCTGCTGAAAGATCATCTCGATAACCACTTTCAAGGACACCAATCGCAATCGAAGCACCAGTTCCCGCACAAGCGAACTTATCATCAAGTACGGAACCAGCGGGATCAAGAACAAATAAACTTGGAGTTCCGTCAGAATCCATACCAGCAACTAATGTTTCTGTCAATAACGGTGCAAACCTTCTACCAAATAATATATTTGACATAAGTTTTGCAGCCGCACGAACTGACATTGGCTTTCTAGATTCTAAATTATAGAGACGCGAATGTGCTTCAATTGTTCTTATCAAAGAGTCCATATCTGCCATAAAGCCTGCACACGCTGCACCTATGTTATCTGTAATTTTAAAGACTTTTTTTCCGAGTTTACTTAAAACCAGTGTTGACCCAGGATAAGATACTCTCTTCTCTGCCGCTAAAACAATACCGTCTTTGCATACAACACCTATTGCTGTGGCTCCGGGTAAATAACCACCGAGTTGTGCTTCTGGCTGATAAATATCACGTTGACCTGGAAATAAATCTCTATTCATTAGTTATCCTCCACTTTTTCGTATGATATAATCTTCTAAATTATCTTTTAAAAACTTCTTTTTCTTTTATTCTCTACTTTTTCTTTTAAACTTTACATCAAGGCAATTAATTATATCAAACTAGTACTACTATTGTGAAAGATAATACAAATGATATCTTTTGAGAATAGTTGTCATAAGAAAACAGTAAATCTTATGAATTCATGAAATAGTTCTTACAAAAGTGTTTATACACGTGTTAAATTAACAAGTTTCTACATCTCTTATTGTTAAGTGCGATCTTCATCACCTCTTCCGAATTTAAATCGTTCTTTGAGCCGGGGTAGCCAAGCCCGGACTAACTCCGTGGTCTAAAGGCGCTGGCCTTGAGTCAAACGGAAGAAAGTCAGTGTTCCATTGTGAACGCGAGGGTTCAAATCCCTCCCCCGGCGTCAAGTTTTCCTTATGCTGACTTGCATAGGTCTGATTTTAAGAAGAAATTGCAGTTTTGCGTATCTCAGTCTTTTACCTGTAGAGGAACAGAAGGATGGTTCAACATATAGAATCTAAGAAGGTAGATAAGAAGAACATAAGATAACACATGAAAGACTACAACATAAACAATCATAGAATCAAAAGGGAGAGGTATGGTTAAGATCTCGCGTCTATAACCCCACTGCATCCACCACTGCGCAAATGCAATAACATCGAGATTTATTATCAGAAACATTGTAAGAAGAAGTTGTCTTTTTACAGTCTTTTGAAAAAAAAGCAAGAAGAGCAGGAGTGGAAAATACCAGAAGAAATATTGAGGATTAATGATCCTATTAAAAAGTACAAAAGCATTCAGAAATAAGCCGCTGAGTATAATTAGAACGTAAGGCGTCTCAAAGACATTTTTTGCTACAGAAAATCTCAAAAGCAAACCTAAAAGTACAACTATTTGAATAATTGTGCTGATAATTCTTACAGTTATAGAATAATCATTTGTAAGATAACTATAGAGAGAGTAAATCGCTAAATCTGTTGAAATCTCCCTCCCGGTGAGATGAAACAGAGATGTTGAGATGTATTGATTTGGTGCGAGAATAAGAAAGGGCAGAGAAATAACTAAACATATAGCACATGTTATAAAAAGAAATCGTGCAAGATCTTTTATTTTATGAGTCTTGAAAAAATATAAAACTATTATGGGTGCAACGATCACAGGAAACCATTTATACATGATCCCTATGCCCCAACAAAACCCAGCATAATTGTGATGCTCTTTATGAAGAAAATAAATCGTAAGCAAAAGAAATAACGTGGGTATAGAGTCAAAACGCCCAATGTAAGAACTCTCAAATATCGGATACGGCAAGAACCAATAAAGGAGCGTTAGCATATAACTCCGATGAGAAACACCATTACTACCCAGTTGCCACTCTTTTGTAAAAATATAGAGGACATAACCTATTAAGAGATCACCAATGATAAAAGGGAGTTTGTATAGAAATACAATATTCCCACAGAGAAATACCGTGACCATCATTGTATATGAAATAAGAGGTGGATAATCGGTTTTTCCGATAGGGATATCAAGGTATGGTACGTTGCCCTCAAGAAGTAACTTTCCTGTGGCAGTTAAATCGCGGAAATCCCAATGACGACTTCCCCCTATTGCAGCAACGATAAGGCGAAGTATAAATGCTAGAATGAATCCAATAATCAATATATAGTGTTTTTTTGCAATTTCCTTCGTTAATGAGAACCAATCCTTCATCATTTTCGCCATCATATTGAAATAATTGAGCATTCATTCATCCTGAAGTTTAAATGTGTTCTTAGTCAAAGTAGAGATGTGAACTACCACCCTACAAGTAGGCTGGCTTCCTGAATCATCCATTCCCCAGCGGGATATGTCAAACAGGCTCGACGGGCAGTTCCTGCCCTGACGATGATGATGATGATGACTGTGATTCCAAATAGTAGGTTGATCGGCTTAAAATTGTGATGGCTGAATTATGATCTCTAGCTAATACCAGTCCACAATACGGGCAACTGTGGATCCGGGTTGCCAATGTTTTCGGAACAATCTTCCCACAACTACTACACAATTGTGTGGTGTTATATGCACTCACATATTCTACTACAGTACCAGCTTCCTCCGCTTTGTACTCAGTAAAACACATGAGTTGTCCCCAGCCTGCGTCACTAATTGACTTAGCTATGTGATGGTTTTTAACCATGTTGGTGATCTGTAAGTCCTCATACACAATTAAATCATAGTTATCGACCAGTCGCCGACTGAGCTTATGATGAAAGTCCTTCCGCTGATTTTTTATCTTCCGGTGGACCCGTGCCACCTTCCTGTTCTGTTTATAACGGTTATGTGAACCTTTCTGCTTCCTGTCTTTCCTTCGCTGTTCTTTAGCTAGTTTCTTCTCCGAGGTTCTCAGCCAGCGTGGGTTAGTTATGGTCTCCCCATTATGTAAGGTCAGTAAACTCTTCAGCCCGATATCCACCCCTATCGCCTTCTGTAACTCTCTTTGGGACTCTTGATCGGGAAGTTCTACCGAAAAACAGGCATACCAGTGGTCTACATCTCGTTTTATGGTACAGGTCTTGATCACACCTTCAGACGGGATAGG
This sequence comes from Candidatus Borrarchaeota archaeon, assembly GCA_016840645.1. The sequence goes on from JAEORY010000012.1 coordinate 4,832, forward strand.
ACGGTGGAGTGTAATGGTGATACCTCCAATTTTCGAGAGGCGGAGTTTCTTCTTGAAGTAATCGAGGGCGAACCCACTTTGCGGGTAAGTGAAGGAATCATACCGGTTTTTCCCTTTGAATCGCGGGTAACCTGCTTTTTCACCCTTCTTGATGCGCCCAAAAAAGTTGGTGAAAGTCTTATCCAGTCGTCTCAGCACGTCCTGAAGTACCTGAGAATGAACCACCTTCAAAAACTGGTTGGTCTTTTTAGCGTCTTTCAGTTGATTTGCTTGCTCTCTATAGGTAACCGATTTTTTGCGAGTTGTCCATGCATTTTTCCGCTCGGCAAGACCGTTGTTGTACAGCAGACGACAGGTAGTAAGCCATTGCGTTAACGTGGTCGCCTGTTGTGTGGTCGGGTACAGGCGATATTGGTAAGTCCGTTTCATCACACCTATCTCTGTTGTCCCCCTGCTATTCATTTTATGGGATGTACTAGATGCAAGAACCTATTTAAAGATTGGGGACGCTACGGTGAAAGTGAAACCGCACGTCATTCCCCCCAACAAGTTGAGGGGTCTTCTTGCGAAGTAGAGATATAAAAGGAACCTTTATAAATTCCGACTCCTACACTAATCGTAAACTTTAAAAACCCAAAAAGTTTATATACCGGTTTTCACTTTTCGTGCGCGCTTCTCTTTGCAGAGTTTCCGGTCTGGAGGAGAATTTTTGAAACATATTGGAACAATCTTACATATCTCGCCTCATGGTAAACTTATTGTTCAAGGTAATCCTAATTTTATTCCAAAATTACAAACGAGGGTATGTACTAAGGACAAGAAAATTATTGGTTCTGTGAAAGATGTCTTTGGTCCAGTAAAACAACCTTATCTATCTATCACAGTTTCTAATCCCTCAAAAGTAGAAGATATTTTATCTTCAGACTTATATATATACACCAGAGGAAGGCGCAAACGAAATAAGTGAAACAAAAAGTCAACATCCATTGGAGGTGTTTATCTATTCACTTATCGGAAAAAGATGAAAGTGATCTTGTTGTTTCTTCTAGTTGTTGCCCCGATTGTGGAAATCATAAATTAATAAAAGATTATGAAAGAGCTGAAGTAATCTGTATAGAGTGTGGCTTGGTCATTCGTGATAAAATTATGGATACAGGGCCTGAATGGCGTGCCTTTGATCACGAACAAAAAGAAAAGCGAGCAAGAGTAGGCGCCCCGATGACTTATACAATTCATGACAAAGGACTCTCTACGATGATCGATTGGAGAAACAGAGACAGTTATGGAAAACATCTTGCTCCCGGAAAACGGGCTCAAATTTACCGCTTAAGAAAATGGCAACGAAGAATCCGTGTATCAGATGCAACTGAACGAAATCTTGCGTTTGCGTTATCTGAACTTGATCGAATGTCGTCTCATCTCGGGCTTCCTCGTAATGTACGAGAAATTGCTGCATGCCTCTATCGTAAAGCAGTAGAACAAAGGTTAATACGGGGGAGAAGTATTGAAGGTGTTGCTGCCGCAGCATTATATGCAGCATGCAGGCAATGTAAAGTAAGCCGTACTCTTGATGAGATTGCTGAAGTGTCCAAAGTAAGCAAGAAAGAAATTGGTAGGTCGTATCGATTTATTGCACGAGAGTTAAAAATTTCAATCCCTCCAACGAATCCGATTGACTACGTCCCTCGTTTTACAAGTTCGCTAAAACTTCCTGGAGAGGTACAAGCTAAGGCCATAGAAATACTGAAAAAGGCTAGTGAAAATGGACTAACATCGGGAAGGGGACCTACTGGTGTTGCTGCTGCGGCGATATATATAGCTTCAGTTATAATGAACGAAAGAAGAACTCAAAGAGATGTAGCTGAAGTTGCACGAGTCACAGAAGTAACAGTCCGAAACCGCTATAAAGAACTTGTTCTTAAAATGAACCTTGAAGTGCCTCTATAATACCTTTCTCTCTTTTTTGATTTTACTAACATTTTTTGTGCAATTTATTTGTTGTCAGGATTCTCACTTACTCTTTGAGTGAGCTGAAATTCAGTTACGGATGTAAGTCTGTTTTCTGACCAAAAAATGAAAATGTACGCCTTGTAACTCCCTCAATGCCATTGAACTCCAAACTGGATTCTTATTGAGGTTAAGGTCAAGGCGCATAGTACCATTGGTATTAGAAAATAAAAAACTTTTAGTTTTACTAATAATTTATTTTAAATCCAGAAAAAACAACGGTAGGGTTTATCAAATGTCCTTGAATTTATATACTCCTTCCTAAATGATAAGGCTTGTTGTTACACATTAGATAATTCCGTCAACCGGGAAGTATTTTTGCTTAGTTACTGTTGAATTTGAGTATAAGAATAGACTGTATTTTTATGACAATATAAAAAAATAAAACTCAAGTATTACGAAATATTTTTTCTAATTTTAGTTTTCGTTAAAAAATCACATTATAGAGAGAATCTCAACGAAATCTTCGTTTAAATCCAATATTTTCAACTATACCTTTATATTGTTTAACACTTCTATTTCTAACGTAATTTATACTAATGTTAAATTGCTTATTATGGATTACTCTTCCAGAAAGGTTCATTGGTCGATATTCTTGGGCGGGAGCAAATGAACTTTAAAAATGATATGCAGAGTTACTTTAAACTCCGAAATCTGGATGAGCGAAAAAAGAAAATACGTGATATCATCTCTCAATTAGAAAAAGTCCAAAAAATGGACGAAGCAGTTACAAGTTTAAACAAGGCAGAAGCGATTATTGAATACTGCTTGTTGATCGATGATAACGACGACCGTCTGCAACAATATGATCGTGCGCTTGAATTAGTGTACAATTCGCGAAGTATTTTAAAGGAGAAGAACCAGGTAAGACAACTTCTAAGGTCGTTCCATCTTGAATGCTTTATAAAATACCATACAAAGAAATACAAGGATGAAGAAGCCTCTATCAAAAATATTTTCGAGCAGGGTGGAAAAATCTTAGAAATAATGACTCAATTACAAAAAAATGATCAACTTGAAGATTATGATTACTACTCCTTAGGTTGTGTTTGGCGTGCTTATGGACTCGTTTTGCAGATTATTCATAAATCCAAAGAATTACGGCTTAAACAAAAACAAAATATGGCAAAGAAGGCCAGAGAATTAGCACATAAATCTCTAGAGTTAAGTTATGATACAGACAATAGATATGCACACATTTTGTCAGCATATATATTTGCTTATGTCGAGCAAGTGCCACCTCTGATGTTACGAGGAGATAGTGCTTCTACCGAGGATTATCTTATTGCATTTATGCGCCCTTACGAAGTCCTATTTGAGATTGCTCATGCTTATGGATCAATTGAATTCGAGTATTTGGCATTATTAAACCACCTCCGGTTAAAATTAGAACGTGTTATCTATGCTGCAGGTGTAAGTGAGAAAAAGAGAACATTACTCAATGAGATTTTAGCTGAATGTATGAAACTAAAACAATATGAGAATTTAATTAGCCTGCCTCATTTGCATTTCTATCGATACGAAATTCAAGTACGTGCATACTATTCTATTGTCTATTTTGAGGCAGTAAAAGATGAAAAATTCCATTATTACATCAGTAAAGCTATTAACTCTGCAGAAAAAATGAAGGAGATCTATATATCAGCAAAAATGAAAGATGCTCGTGATAAAGTCCAGATGAATCATATCCTTAATGAAGTATACCGAATGAAGGCATTATTTTCTACTTCCCGAAAAGAGAAGTTAGAATATTTGAAGAAATGCGAGGAACTACTCTTAGAAGATGAAAAGAGTTCTGTAACCTGGTCACCTCAACCTTATTCTACTTGGCGTGATCTCTCATCGATTTATTTTGACCTATTAAAAGTTGAACACGATCAAGTATACTTTGAAAAATGCATAATCTACGCAAAGAAAGTTTATAAATCGGCATTAAAGACTGATGAGTTCAAGGATGCGCTATTTGAGGCTTATAAAATTGCTTTGATTTCTGAAGATTATCAGAATTATACCTTATCAATAAACCATTACGAGATGGGTCTAAATCTTTTAGATAAACTCCTCGAAACTGGAAAAGATTATCCATACTATCATGACTTGAAAATATATATACAAGCGCGATTACAGGGCGTAAAGGCTAAAGAAGCACACGGAAAGGGAGATTATGACCAAGCTATGTCCTTATACCACAACGCAAGTTCTCTTTTGCAATCAAATTCACTTTATTCCTATGAAGCACTGTTATACAATGTCTATTCGTTGTTTGAAGAAGCATCAATGCTTTTTATAAAGGAGAATTATAAGGAAACACTCAAAATTCTTTCAGATATTACACATTCATTTGAAGAGACTGTAAGACAACATGCTGATAAATATGAACCTCAATTCCAATATTTTATTGACAGAAGAGCCTATAATCTTCAACAACTCTATTTTGAGTCCTCAAAGACTTTTTGCTTTGCCCAATCAAATATCTTGCAATCATTGATTTACCGGAATACCGGAGACAGCGAAAAGGCAATAGGGCTACTTAAAGAGGCAAACACTCTTTTATTAAAGTTTACAGATCGGGATGTTCATATTGCAGGCTACTATTCATTTGCTAACGGATTGTACGGACTTGAAAAATCTGAACTTGCTATAAAAGATAGTGAATATAGAAACGCAGCAGCATATCTTGCGAGTGCATCCGATCAGTTTGAAATGGCATCACAATTATTATCAACCGATGAACGATTAAGACAATTATGCGAAGGATTAAACTCCTTTTGTCAAGGTTGGATGTTTGCATTAGAAATTATGCGTCGAGGTGTAGACCTCAGTTTAACAGAATTAAATACGAATTTTACTCGTGCTCATAAATCCTTTGTTGATGCAATCAAGGACCTAAAGATGTTCGAAAAGACATACAATGGAGTTTCTGGGTTCGAGAAATTATTGAGTTATGTCTATTACTCGCTATTATTCCAAAAAGTTGACGATCCTACGGAAAAACATTCGCTAAAGGATAAAATGAAATTAGCGCTTAGTGAAGCACTTCAATATTTTGAAGACGCTGAAGATTCGGAACGCTATAGATTTACAAGAGATTTGCTTACCGCGCTTCCTCAGCTAGAAGATGTACGAGAAAATGTTTTCAAATCTATTGATATACCTTTTGCTCCATATACTCCGGTATTTGATATGACAAGCAAAATTGAGCCTACTGGCGTGTCTTTTGTTGTATCTCCTAATAAAACATCAATTGAAGTAAATGAGGAAATACAGTATAAGATTCAGATCACCTCAGACACTGAGGTTTACTTAAAACAAATTGATGGTGTTTTTCCGAAAAAGAACGCAAAAGTTATCTCAGGAATGCGATTCGCAAAGAATGGAACGATAATAATCGATCGCTTATTATCACCTAGACAATCAATGCTTATCGAATTCAAAATTCGCATATCTAAGCCACTTCATAGTAAGAAAAATCCACAATTAAACTATATTAATGTGAAAAATGAGAAGTTTCGAGCTTTTACTACACCGTTTACACTGCAAGTGTATCCAAGAGGTGTGTTGAAAACAGGTGTGGCAAATAGAATTAAGGGAAAAGTCAGTCAAGTAAGTGATATTACAGAAGAACTTGGAATTACCATAGGGGAATTTCCTATCGTATACCATGATACAAATTCGTATAGCGAAACTCTGGCCGAATACTATTTTAATGAGGAAGGCAAAAAAGGTAAGAATAAGAGTTCAAAAGAGTTACGCAGTTCCCAGCCCCCCATCCAACAAATTGCTTTTGTAAACCCGTTAGGTGATGTGAATATCCTCTATGACCTAGATAAATATCTTTATCCGCATTCCATTACGAGCCTTCTGAGTATTATCATTCATGAAAAATTCGGGCATGGTTTCTTTTATCAACATACAACGTTAGGTAAAAAATTAATTGAATTAGAATATCATCGCAAAGGTATCATGTTGATAATGAAAGAACTTGAAAAAATATCAAACAAGTATGCAACTGGAATCCAATGGTTATGTATCTCTACATTAGTTCCCAATGAAGGTTTTGCAGTATGGTTGACATTAAAAACCCTCGAAAATTTAGTTGAAAAACTCTCAGAAAATGATACACCGTTTATTCAAGAGATACAACATGAAATGGATTCTATTAAAAAACGGATATTAAACGATAATCTTAATGTAACACATGAATATTTTACTCTAAAATATGGTACACCAACTGTCAACCCTTATTCAAAGGGTTATAATTCATTCTTAAAAATTGAAGAAAAATTTGGGGAACTGAGCGTCCCGATGGCTTTGAAAATCTCTGCAGATATCCCTTTGACGAGACGCCAAGTTTCTCGTATGCCAATCATAGTAAAAAATGATAAGTATTGCGCTGATAAAAGATTAGAAATGATAACACAATTTAATCTAGAAACAGGTAAGAATGATTTAATTAGATTTGAGGACGCAATCAAGAAATTGATTGCATAAATTGAAATATAAGAAAAATGAGGCAGTTGATGCCTTAACTTTCAAACAACGAATTTACCATGGCCAAGATCCGCCCGGATCCACTGTGTTAACCTCCTAAGCATTATTTTGTTTTAGTGAACTCGAAGGCAATTTTCAAAAATAGTATTTAAATTCCACAAATTTATGAAACAGAGAACCGTTTTAATCTGAAAAACTGTCTTTTAAAAAACAAAAAAGGCAAGGAGAGGTCTTAGTGAAAGTATTTTCCTGTTGAAAATCATTTACTAATTAGAAAAGAACAGAGGGTTTTTGGATAAATGTATGTCTGAAAAGTTGATAGACTTTATGAGCCGTAAGTTAAAGAGGATTACTGAATAATAATGATAGTTAACAGTTAAATAGTGGTGTAGATCCTCCAAACGGGGTTAAATTTTAATAAAAAAAAACAGTCTACATATTAAATGGGCATTACAATACCACAAAAAAACGAGGACCTTAAGAACGTCCTTGCAGTAAAGTGGTGGTGAATATGAGGTATCTACACATCACATTAGGACTCTTGCTTCATGGCATACTGGTATCACTAGTTTATGTACCGATATTCTCCCACTGTATGAACTTAGGGCTGCAGGACGCCTATCCAGCAATAATAATCTTATTAATACTGGCCCTCAATGAACTCTTTCTGGCCATAACACCACCTTCCATTTTAGTGCTACCTATGTGCAGTTTCGCCTTAAGCATGATCATTGGGCTCTTCATAAGCCAAATCTACCCTTGGGTTTACCCCTTTCTTATTATGGGACTTCTCTTCTTTGTATTGAGCCTTATCCTCCAATTCTTGATTAGTTTTATCTGATTCATAACCTAAAACATCGAATTGCCTACTCTTCCACTCTGTCGTTAAACCTTGTTGCATTCCCAATTTTTTACCCTCTATCTAAAGGAGTTCCAGGGTATCACATTTATAGGAGAAGAACGAATCGATTTCAGAATATTATCGCTTGATTTTCCTTGAACTTAACAATAAATCCACTATCAAAATAATGAATTCATTGAGAAAAGAAAAATCCTGAAAACAATGAAGTGATGCAATCTTGAGTCAAGAGTACCTAAAAATCGATGGCGGAAAACTTGAAGGTGGAGGTCAAATTTTACGAATTGCAACTGCCCTTTCAGGGATAACGGGTATCCCTGTTGAGATTTACAATATCAGGGGCAAAAGACCAAAGCCAGGTTTGAAAGCCCAGCATTTGACAGGAATAAAAGCCTTAGCAGATATAACCAATGCTTCCGTAGATGGCTTACAAATAGGATCCAAGCAAATTACTTTTGCCCCTTCTAAACGAAAAGGAGGGTTCTATAAAGTAGATGTCAAAACAGCAGGCAGCGTTGCATTACTATTACAAGTATTAATGCCAGTTGCTATTTTTGCACCAGATAGGGTGCATTTTAGGTTAATAGGCGGGACTACTGTAAAATGGTCACCCCCATTACCATCTGTTAAATTTGTTCTTGTATCTATTCTCAAGAAGTTGAATATACAGACGCAAATTGATATAATCAAGCATGGATTTTATCCAAAAGGGGGAGGAATAGTTAACACTGTAATAGATCCTATCAAGAAGTTAAGATCAATCTCAATAGACAATTTAGGAAAAATCGAAGATATTAGGGGGATTTCTTATTGCGCAAAATTACCAGAACATGTCGCAATACGCCAAATGAAAGCAGTTATTTCTGAATTGGAACAGGCAAGTTTTCAAAATATTGAAATCGCTACAGAACAAATAAAAGATAGTCTATCTCCAGGAAGTGGAATTACAATATGGGCAAAAACAAATACTGGCGCAATTATCAGTTCAGATGCAATCGGAGAGAAAGGAAAGCCTGCTGAAGTTGTGGGACGTGAAGTTGCACGAAAATTATTAGATACAATTAACTCAAACAGTCCAGTAGACTCATTTCTCGCAGATCAACTTATAATTTACATGGCACTTGCAGAAGGATCATCCAAAATCATTACCAATAAATTTACCTTACATACTAAGACTGCTATAGAGGTATGCACACAATTAACAAGTGCATCTTTTTCAGTGAAAGACAGAAGCAATAATCAGGTAGAGATAACTTGCAATGGAATTGGTTTTAATAATGAACTTCTTTAAAGACCTGAAGAATTGTTCAAAATCACTAATTCTTAAGGTTTGGTTTATTATGTTACACTACCATATCATATAACGCTATACATTCAACAAAATCTTTTTTAGGAATTACATCCTATATCTTGTATAGTGGTAGAATGGACGATATAAACAGCTTTCCAACAATACTTCTTAATACACTTGAAAATTCTATAAGGCATTGGAATCACATCCAATCACAATCTTGGAAAGTAATTAGCCAGCTACAAAATATAGCGGCAAAATTGGTGCACCTAAAGAAGGGATCGCTTGGCAAATTAAAGAATTTTGAAAATATTGGTGAAAGAGTAGGGCAAAAACTTGCACAAAATATGGAAGATGCGATGCTCAAATTGAAAAAGAGCCTCCCTAGATTTAAAACAATAGTAAAGGAGTTTAAGGAATTAGAAAAAGAATTAGGTGAGTTCGAAGCAACTATATTGTCGATGTTAGAAAAGAGCAATAGAATCGGAGAAGAATTTATTAATATATATAATGGAACTGTAAAACATCTTCTAACAAATGGAGAAATATTCAAAGAGTATGTAGAATTCTGTCAACTAATTATAGAATTTATTACTAATACAGAGGAGCATTTTAACGTAAGTAAACTTGTCGATGAGCTTTCTATCCATGCCCGAGAGATCGTACAGATGTATGAAAATGAACTTCTCGTCAAGGAAACGATCTGTAATGATATAAATGCCCCTCTCCCTCCTATAAGTGTGCTTTCAACTTACTTGTGGGTTGTTTGGATGACCGAGCCATATATTGAAACTGGCAGAATAGAAGAAATCAAAGAGGAGATGCGAGACATCTCTGAAAAAGTTTCACGTCTTTCTATTAAAACAACATAATTTTTTAGGACTTCGGGTTTGTGTAATTTAAATTTCTATTAGCGGGATGACAGGATCATAGTTTTTATTCTGTTACTATCTCAAAGAATTTTTTTTTGTATGTTGAAATCATGTCCAAATCAATTTCTTTATGAATTCCTTTTATTAATAGTTCAATAAAGGCATTTACTTCTCCAAGTAATAATGAATTTCAAGAATATATAAGAATGTCAGCGATTGAGGAGAATTCATTGAGGAAAAGAGCAGAAATACATGTTACAGGCGTTGTGCAGGGAATTGGGTTCCGTCCATTTATTTATCGATTAGCACACAGACTAGGTTTAAAGGGATATGTTTTAAACCTAGGTGACGCTGGAGTTGAAATCGTTGTTGAGGGAGAAAAAGAAAGAATTGATTTTTTTTGTGATGCAATAAAAAAGGAAAAACCTGCTCTTTCGAGAATTGAAAAGTTCCAAATAAAATGGACGCCTTTTGCTGGAGATTTTGATTCATTTATTATAAGGAGAAGCAGTAAGAAGAAAGGATCACCAAAGGGTGCGGTCTTTCCACCAGATATTGCGATCTGTAATGACTGTCGAAAGGATATTTTTGATAAAAACTCTCGTCGCTACAATTATCCTTTAATTAGTTGTACGAATTGTGGTCCAAGATTTAGTGTTATTGAGAGTTTACCTTATGATAGAGAAAGAACTTCAATGAAGGAGTTTCCTCTTTGCGAATCTTGTGTTAAAGAATTCACAGATCCTACAACTAGATGGCTAAATGCACAGACAATGGCATGTCCAATCTGCGGACCGCATGTTAGTTTATATGGTAAGAATGGTACATTGATAGAAGCTAAAGATTCAATAGAAGTTGCTGCTCGTCTTATTTCCGAAGGATATGTTCTAGCTATCAAAGGAATTGGTGGTATTCATCTTGCAGTTAAAACAAGCGAAGATGAGCCTGTTCTTAAACTCAGAAAACGTAGAAAAAAATCAAATAAACCTTTTGCCGTTATGAGCGCCAATCTAACTACCCTTGAGAAATTTACTATTCCAACATCTCTAGAACGGAAATTACTTTCATCTTTTCAGAGGCCTATAGTAGTGCTTAAAAAAAGAACACCTCCTGTTTTACCAGAAGAAATATCTCCTGGTCTTGATACAATTGGAGTAATGTTACCCTATTCAGGGATTCATTATTTACTCTTCAAGCATTTAGATGAATATGCTCTCGTTATGACAAGTGCTAATCAACCTAGCGAGCCAATGTTCATTCAAAATGAAAAGGCCATTAGTAAGTTAGGGAATATTGTTGATTACTTTTTACTTCATAATAGACAGATCTTTCAAAGAAATGATGACTCTGTTGTAAAAATTGTTGCGCAGAATGAAACATTTCTTAGAAGGAGCAGAGGATATGTCCCGGAATATATATCTCTCCCCTTTAAAGACATAAACGCTATTGGTGTAGGACCTGAAACGGATGTTACAGCAACAATTATTAAATCCGATAAAGCATTCATGTCACAGCATATAGGAGATGTAGACAATCTAGCAACACTAGACGCTTTAAGAAAGACGATTAGTCACTTTTTAAATCTGCTTAATCCAGAGAATATAGATGTCATATGTTGTGATCTGCATCCTAATTTTCTAACAACTAGATATGCAAAAGAACTATCATCTGAATTTAATTGTGAATTAATTCCTGTTCAGCATCACGATGCCCATCTTAAGGCACTTATGGTAGATATGAAAATATCTGAGCCCATAATTCTTATCGCAATTGATGGCTTTGGTTATGGAGCCTTTGATGAACAGGCTTGGGGAGGAGAAATTCTTGAAGGTGATCTAAGATCATTTACAAGACCTGGAAGTCTAAAACCGCAACCAATGCCGGGAGGGGATATATCCACGTACTATCCATGCAGAATGCTAGGAAGTTCTTTGTATAGTGAAATTGGTAAAGACGGAGTTCGAAATCTTCTGAGAACTTATTGCAATCAAGGATTTAAGCATGGAAATCGAGAAATAGATGTTATGTTGAAACAGTTGGAACAAAATATTAATACACCTATGACTACTAGCACAGGGCGTTTTCTTGATGCAGTTTCTGCGCTTTTAAATATTTGTCAATTTCGAACTTATGAGGGGGAACCTGCAATTAGATTAGAAGCCATTGCACGGGAAGGTACGCCAGTAAAACTACCTATAGAAGACTATATTCAATATAAGAAGGGTCGAATCCTCTTAGATACATCAAAAATCCTTCTAAATCTGGTAAAATTAAAAGAGACAGGGACATCAATAAAAAACATAGCCAGCACCGCACAATATGTTATCGCCAAAGGTCTATCTGACATAGCAGTTGAGATTGCAAAGGAAAAAGGAATTGATGTAATTGGCGTTAGCGGAGGAGTTGCCTATAACGATTTCATTGTAAGAACTATCAAAGAGAACGTCATTCAAGGTAATATTAAATTCATACAACATAAACGTATTCCTCCAGGAGATGGAGGTATCTCTATCGGACAAGCAATTGCTGGTGCAACAAAACTTCAGAAAGGTGCACATTCTTAAAGAGAGATATAAATGAAATGGTTAAAAAGTACAATCTTTATTCAATAGCTTTATTGAATGGTTGAAAGTTGAGAGATTAGAAGTTCTTTTTCTGAAATACCCGATCTGCGAAGATAATATAAGAATCTGGAATCTTTGACTATAGACAAAGCATTTAAATGAAGTATATCTATAACGATCCGAATTTCTTATCTATAGAGCCTTTCGAGCTTAGGTATCAGATATGACAGAAACCAATTCAAGAGGTGTAAGTATGGCAGATGAAAACACTGTGTTCGTAGGTCATAAACCAGTGATGAACTATGTCCTTGCATGTGTTACTCAGTTAAACCGAGGCGCAGGCGATATTACCATAAAGGCTAGAGGCCGTGCAATTAGCAGAGCAGTTGATGTAGCTGAAATCTTAAGAAAACGTTTCATGCCAGAAGTGGGCGTCAAAGATATAAGGATTAGCACAGAACAAATAAACACATCTGAAGGCGCAAGGAACGTAAGTGCAATGGAAATAATCATTGGAAAATAACTAAATTTGAAGGTTCTTTGAGGCCTTTTTTTCTTTTTTTCCGTAATCTTACTTCCCCTAAATGAGGGACTGTTTGGATTTGTAAATTAGAAATGAAGAAATGCAAGTCGTTCGAGTATAAGTTTTACTAAAGCATTTTTTTGATCGTCCCATGTATTGTTTGAAATGAGTGTTTCAATTTCGATATCTGATACATCGAAAGTCGTTTTTATTCTATTGAACTTCGATTCATCAATGTCCAAAACACTCAAGTCTAATTTACCGCCTAAATAACTATAAACCTCCTCTGCAACGGATTCAATATTCTCTGGAGAAGTTCCTACTAGTAATAATGCACAATTCTTAGTCTTTGGCTTAAGTCCTAGAACTTTTACTGCAAGTTTTATCTGTCTTTGACAAGATGCATATATGAGAGATTCAATTGCTAACGATTTTGAGATATTACGAGAATACAAGAATGCTTTGATTCCGTGGAGAGTTGCAAAAAATAGATGTTCCCATGTGGCAATCAAATCACTATCAAAAAGTTGGATTGTGGCATTTTCAGAATTCCCCAGCCTTGTTATCTTTCCTAATAATTTGTCTATATTGAAAGGCTTTATACCTCGAAAGCCAGTCACTCCAACAAATTTAAAATGTAAATAATTAACCTCTAAAGACTTGATCAAGACATTTTTAGAATTCATCAGAGACCACATTATTAATTTGAAAACACTCAATATGCCCGAATTAAAAGAGTTAACATCAGAAGATAAATTAGGAATTCTGGAGGAATGTATTTGGTGGAGTTCGTTACACCTTCATGGGACGAAATATATGATATAACTATCGAATTATATGAAAAACTATTACAAGATGGGTTCTTTCCTGATATTATTGTGGGGGTAGCAAGAGGAGGTTGGGTTCCTGCACGATTACTTTCTGATTTTTCAGAAAATAAGCTAACAGCGAATATGAAGATTGAATTCTATGCCGATATTAATCAAACTGAAGAAAAACCAAGAATTGTTCAACCCATCTCTGAATCAGTTGAAAATAAAAAGGTACTATTATGTGATGATGTAGCCGATACTGGTGAGAGTCTTTTGGTAGCCATTGACCATATGAAAGAAGCTGGTGCATCAGAGGTACGTGTAGCGGCCCTCTACATGAAGCCTTGGAGTAAATGCAACCCGGATTACTGGATCCTTGAAACCGATAAATGGATAGTTTTTCCTTGGGAACGTAGAGAAACTATCACAAAACTCTATATGTCATTAAAGGATGAAAATAAGCCTTTAGATATTATTAAAAAGGAACTGATGCGAACGAATATCGAAGAGAAATATATCGAGAAATACCTTAAGTGGATTCAAAAGAGTTAATTCTAGTTAGTTAGAAGTTATTCCGTATTTAATTGAAATAAAATTGTGCCAAATATATTATTTCAATTAAGAGATGAGTGCTACTAACAAGATTCATAGGGGTATTTGACAGAAAATGGAAAGGCGGTTAGTTGCGTCCTTCCTAAAAATATATTCATTACCTACTCGTTACTACCTTTTCTATATTTTATGAATTCTGCCGTCATAACTAATATTGCGGCTATGAGTCCCCTATCTCGGGAAGCATCACTCTCTCCTTCTAGTAATTTTATCATAGCCTTCCATTTCGTTAATGCATCTATGTACACCTGAGCCACGTATAATCCTCCATGTGCGTAAACTACATTGATTACATAAACCTTATAATTATTTATAAAATTACGGAGTTATAAAAACTATTCGTTACTTTATAATAACTATCAATCTTCCCAACTAGAAGACCAGCCTTAAGGTTATCAGGCTGTGCGCTTGTCACCGAGTTCAATACATGCTTCATTAATACTGTTTTCTTTAGTATTTCGACAGTCTTGAAGGATTTTATCCCGCTGTGCTTGAAAAGGTCATGGATCTGTGACCATGTACGGTAAGGACCGCTCTTTTTCAAATGAGGCTCTATGTACTCCTCAACTTGTGAGAGCCCCCTATCGTGTTGAGGGGATAATTGACTTAATCAACGAAATTCACTCCAAAGATTGGCCAATTCTTGGTATAGTTCCGATGTTGATGCTCCAGTCCAATTAAAGATGTCAAATATTAAACTAATTACCAATGCAAACATAAGAATTGCCATCCCAATTAGCATTACCTCTTCAATCAAAGGCGAGCCTTTTTTGTTTCTAAAAAACTTTTTTATCATTTTCTTTCCTTCTCTATTTTATTTTGGTTTTTTAAACAGTACTTTGGGAAGGATTCCGTATCAAAGTTTTCTCTTGCAAAGAACAAGTAGATATAAAAACCTCGCTACTTTTTCCTAACTTGCCAATCTATTTGCAATCACGTCCATCTGTCCATAACAAAAAATGTATGATAAAATCATAATTTATTTGTTTTAGAAAACGAGGTCTCCTCGCCGATAAAGTTAAATAGGGATAGATTTTCAGTCCCTTCCAATATAGTACCACCATTTAAGTTGTAAGGATAAAAATAAACAAGGAATTTCACAAATGGTGAGAGAAATTATTAATCCTAAGAAGTTAGCACTGTTGACTGTTTTGTTGCTATGTGTGGCAATTCTTTCTGTAAATACAACCACCGCACTCCAATATCAACAAAATAATGGAGTTAATGTTGAGAAAACTGTTAGTGAAGAACTCATAGGTACAGGCGACAGATTAAATGTAACGGTCACTATAAACAATGAAAACTCGTTACCAATACAAAACGTTGAGTTAATTGACACCGTTCCAGACGCATTTCTTGTAGTTTCGGGCTCTTTAATTGAATTTTGGTCTAGTATTGATGCATTTAAAAGCATTAACCACACTTACATCCTTGAAGCACGGAGTTCAGGCAATCATACGCTAGAAGCTGCTGAAATCAATTTCGAATTAAGTGGAGAAAGTTTTACTGTGCGTTCTAATACGATTGAAATTAGCATTGAAACGAAATTATGGACACCTCCTCAGGGATCAATTGAAAATCCATCAGCAATATTTTTAGGAGTATATATTTTGCCTGTAATAGGTTTAATCATTGGGATAGTTATTATCGCCCGAAAAAAAAGTTGACAGAAACCTATCACGAGAGAGAAATAATAATCCCTTAAAGAAATGAAGGGCATGTTACCGCCCTTTTATAAGCCACAATAGTCCAGTTGATTTATACTCCCTTTAGCTTCAGAGTTTTGTTCTAAACATAGTTTTTATGCAGATACATCTAATTAAAAAATCAGAAAGAATAAAGATAGACAATGACAACGATTTTAAAAGGAATTCTTTCTGGAAAGAGTCAAAATTCATCAAGAATAATATGATCAACTAATGAGGGTTCAATATGATTATAATACCTGGCCCTGCGTCACAGATTTTAGGATTTAAAATTGGAAAGTTGCTAAAAGCAAAAGTAGTGCCTTTGGACTATAAGCGGTTTCCAGATGGGGAAGCATACATAAGAATCGATGGAAATATTCAAGATGAGCATGTGGCGGTTGTTCAATCTACATTTCCTACTGATCCGCATCTTATTGAACTTTTTTTGCTTCTAGATACAGTAAAGGAATTAGCTGCATCTAAAATAACTGCAATCGTTCCATATCTTGCCTATGCACGACAAGATAAAAGATTCAGACCTGGAGAGGCAATAAGTATAAAGACAATTATCCGCTTGATTGAAAATATTGGCGTGGACGAACTTTATACGATTAATATTCACGAAGAGGCAGTATTGAGTGAATTTAAAATGCCAATAGTCAATCTAAGCGCTATGACTGCTATTGGAACTTATCTAAAAAAGTATGATTTGAAAGACCCATATATTGTATCTCCTGATCAAGGAGCAGAATTCTTGGCAAAAGAAGTTGCAGAAACACTCCGTGCAGATGTTAGTAGCTGCTTCAAAAAAAGAGATCTTATTACTGGAGAAATCGAAACAGAAGCAGTAAAACTTGATGTTAAAGGGCGTGATACGGTTATTGTAGACGATATTATTTCAACCGGTGGTACAATTGTAAATGCTGCGAAAATGTTAAAGACACAAGGGGCGCGAAGGGTTTTTGTAGGAGCAACACATGCTTTGCTTATCCAAAATGCACGAACGCGTATCATGCAGGCACAAGCAGAAGAAATTATTGGAACAGATACCGTTCTAAACGAAGTAAGTAAAATCTCTGTTGCACCACTCATCGCAAATGCCTTTGCTAAGTATTTATAGGGCATTATGAAACAATTATAATCTCCAGGTTAAGACGCAATATTTGAATAATTGTCAAAGAAATGGTCTCAATGACCCTAAGAGAGTTATTTTTAGTTCTAAACGGGGAGTATCCAACTTTAGCATTTTCAGAAGTCTTGGCTATTTTACAGGCTACCGAGATAAATTATTCGAATATAAAAGAATTTGATCAATTAATGAGAATCTCCACATCTATTGATAGCATAAATGTAATTGCGCGGAGAAGTGCACTTGTACATTGTTGTTGTATTCAACTTTTTGAATCAGATAATAGTGTTGAAGAGATCCTAAATAAAGTAAAAGAAGCATTGTTTGATTCTTCGTTAATATCAGGGAATAGCTTCGCATTGCGTATTAAAAGAATAAAGAATCACAGTTCACATATTGACAAAACAGACCTTGAACGAAAACTTGGAGCAGTATTATTTAATCTTTTAAAGAAGGAAAACAGCGAGATAAAGGTTAATCTTGAAAAACCTGACATTAGTTTTTATGGCGTGCTTACAGAGAATAAGTTCTTTTTCGGAATTAGTATTTGGAAATCTGAGACATATTTTCAGAGATTTGATGCTCGAAGAGGACATAAAAGGGATTTTTTTCATCCAGGGACATTAGAACCGAGATTAGCACGAGTATTGGTAAATCTTTCTCGCGCAAAAGAGGGAAGGTTGTTTCTAGATCCTTTTGTCGGCAGTGCGTCAACACTCATTGAAGCTCGTTTGATTGGTGCAAATATAATTGGATGTGATATTCAAGAGAGAATGGTTCAAGGTGCACTCATTAATTTGCATCAGTTTCATCTTTCAGGAGATTTAATTTGCGCTGATGCACGTCAACTTCCCTTTAAGAATGATATTTATGCAATTGCTACGGATCCTCCCTACGGAAGATCATCTACTACAAAAGGGATAGAAGTAAGTGTATTGATTCAATCTTTTTTTGAATCAGTAGCAGATATCTTGCAGAAAAGGAGGTATATTTGTATTTGTGC
>JAEORY010000406.1 GCA_016840645.1 Candidatus Borrarchaeota archaeon
ATAAAACGTGGAATTAGCTAAAACAGTCCACGTTTTATGATAATTATCAATCTTTCCGTGAGAGGAAAGACCAGCCGTAAGGTTATCGGGCTGTGCGCTCGTCACCGAGTTCAAGATATGCTTCATTAACACTGTTTTGCCCAGTATTTCGGCAGTCTTGAAGGAGGTTATCCCGCTGTGCTCAAAGAGGTCATGGATCATCGACCATCTACGGTAAGGACTGCCCTGTTTCAAACGAGGTTCTATGAACTCCTCGACTTGTGAGAGCACCCAATTGTAAACGGGTGGAATTGCTTCCTTGAAACCCAAACCCCTTCGAGCTATTACATAACTTGCTAAGTGATGGACTGACAAATTACGTAATCCTGAATACTTGTATTTCCCGATTATAGAGGTATATCCAGGAAATACTTGTCGAAAGGATACACCGCGTTTTTTACACTTTCGCTCCAATAATTGTAATGCGGTGGTCTTTAAATTGCATAATTTGCGATTACGTTTCTTATTATAGGAAAATTCTTGCTCGAATTGTAAATTTTCAACCACAATACCTTTACCTTTATTATTGCAATAATTGACAACTTTATCCATTTTATAAGAGATATAATCATCACGCTTATCTTTTCTATAATTGTGAAGGTTGTCAAACGATATTTTGTGATAGGAAAGCAATTTGCCGTTGTGATCAACGTTTGTTAATGCACAAAAACCATAATTGAAGTCCAGTCCAATTGCGCCATTTTCGAAGCCGTAATTTGGCTTTGGTGTTGACAACTCATAAGATACGTGGACAAAGTAGCGAACTTCTCCCTTAAGGCACTTCCTTTTTACGGTTACTGCATATTTATCTGCTTTAAGGATTTCCTGAAACCATTTTTCCTGCACATGGTTTACAGACATGGGAATGATCTGCCATTTACGTCTTGTATGTTTGGAAAAGGTGCGTATTTTAATGGTTTTATCTGATAATATCTTGAGGTTTAGATTCGTTCTCTGTTTCTTGCCAATACAACTGAAAGAAGAGTCCCGTCTTATCTTGAACTCTTCTCTACTTATTTTACCGAGTATTCGTTCCCTGAATAATTTCTTAGTGCCAAATACAATAGGTTCTAGACGTAAATTGTTTAGTCGCGCCACTAATGAAGATCTATGTGCATATAAGCCTTTTAATCGTCTATCCTGTTTATTCTTTGACTTTATTTTATTTATTTTATCAGTAATGACTTTTAGCTTCTGTGTCATTCGTTTCTGTCTTTTTTCCAGCCATGTTTTTTGTGCATCCAGTTTCGCTTTGTTATCACTCAGGATGGTATTAACATAGGGGTTATTATGACATAGACTCATCAAACACTGCTGGATTGATTTATCCTCACCGAAGCGTGTTGCCATATAGTCCTCGCCATGAAACAACAGGTTATAGCCGACGCGTTTCACGCGGTTATAGATGGTAAATATCTCATGGAGTTTGCGTTCTTGTGTCTCATCTGGATAAATCCTGAATTTGATGGTCTGAATCATAGTGATCGACTTCTCCCATCCTTATATACGGTTCATTAATAAACCTCACAAGTTTAGTACACACCTCGCACCTTATCACGCAAGGCATCGAATTCAAAAGTGAGAAAATCGATATGGGAAATCACCCAGTCATCAATTTCGCAGAATTCAGGGTTTATAACGTGTACCCCTACCTGTACTGAGGGCAAGACTCGTTTGATGACTGCTGCTTTGGCAGAGATACAGGCGAAATTTGTACATGCGTTTCATCACAGGTCGTCCTATGTTCCCTTGAGCGCCATGTCACTAACGATAGTATCCGCAAACAGCTATTTAAACTGGGGGACACTACCGTGAAAGTGAAACCAGTAAAAAACGCAATTCATACGTCCCCTCAACAAGTTGGGGGGGGTCTTCTTGCGGAGACATTATAAATCTAAAGCAACTTTTTAATCTCTAAGTGGAGACATAAATCCTCCAGCGATTCGCTTTGTCAATGGGGTCATAGAGTCAAATTCTTTGATTTTGACTTCCTTCTCAGATATGAATTTTCCAACTTTTTCTGCGCTAGTGTGAATGTCTTTAAATACGCTTTTTTCAACTTCTTCAAAAAGAAACAACTTAATTAGAGCAGTTTTGTCTTCTTTGAAATCCCAGACTCCTATTACTTTTCCATTAAGAAGTATTGATGATGTAGCGTTACCAGAACGATCAAAGACATTTTCATAATGTTCTTGAGATAAATATCTCTCACGATCTTTATAACCCATCGTGTACGGGTCAAGTGGTGGCAAAAAATTAATAACATGTTTTTTTGGCGCAGTTAGAGAATTTAGGTTTTTTTGATCCGAAAGAAGGATGATATGACTTCCTTTTAAGTTCGAAATTTCAACATGAGTTAAATCGTCTTGAAAACTTTTTAATAGCTGCTTAGTTTCTGTCTTACGAAATCCTGTCCACCATGCAACATCGTTTACTGTTACAGGGCCAAACGAGCCAATGTATTGTTTCATCACGAATTTTTTTGCGTCTTCTTCATTAACTTCATTTAGATCTATGTCTGGAAAATACTCTTGGAAAAGATAATATGTATGGATATTACTGTTCCATCCTTTTTTTGGAGGGCCACGGATCAATAAACCTTGATCACACATTAAATTAACAATTGAAGAGAGTTTTAATTTAGTTTCTAACGCTTTCTTGATTTCTGTGGTGGTCATGCCTTTTCCCTTGAGTATTTCCAAGATCAGTAGAGAGATCCTTTCATAGGTTTCTTGATCGACACCTAGATATTTACTGTATCGTTCAGAGACAACTTCCGCCATTTTTCTTGTTGCTGAGAATCCATAAGAAATCATATCTCGTGGGAGAATATGTATCGTTTTTCGGACAAATCGAATCTTACCTAGATTTTTTTTAACTTAATCGGCGGGAAGTCCCCTTCCGACAGCTGGGGGATGAAAGCCGCTAGCTTTTTATATATTTTTGCACCGAGTAGTTGTGATGACTATCGGGAGGAAAGCAGGGATACAAGACTCCCGATAGGAATGCAGAAGATAGAGTCCCTGTGGAGTTAGGGTTCGTACAGTTTCTAACCAGCGCGGTAAGTCGCGAAGGTAAAAGGACAATAGAATTTGACGAATCCGCATAGTGTGATGCTGGAACCGAAATTTCCTATCACAGAATGCCAGGTGGACGGGCTATGAAGAGTTTCTTCGTAATCTGCGACACACAGCCAAAGGTAAAACGAAAGTACCCAGTCCCAGATGTGGATATGGTTCGGAGGACTCGCAGGAAGCCCCATCCGTCAGGGTGGGGTAGTTCACTGTAGGACTCTTTATCGAACTGCTCTTTTGTAAATTTTCTAGTTCTAGCAAAAAGAGACAAATAGGGTGTTGTGGGTAAGGTGGCATGTAGACCTACAAGGTCTTTGGCAATTTGGGTAATATCATCAATTTTTGAACGATCTGTTAAATGTAGTTTATTCAAAACAAAATGATTGACTAGTTCTAAGTTGAGTTTAGTCATAATTCTCAATCTACTCAAAATGCTGATTTAGAGATTACTTTCATTACTTGATCGAAATATCTTTCACAATAAGTAAGGGTAATTTGATAAAATTCGCTTGATTTCATTTCAACCTTTTCAAGAGTTCCAGTGACCAGCACTCGGTCACCGATTCTTGCTTGACCCCTGAATTCTTCGACAAATGAAATAACTCTTTTTATTTCTTTATCTGGGATCTTTCCCTCTACGATTTTTTCTATTTTAATACCATATACGGATGGCATAAAATATGAGTCTTTATCTTCGACTATTTCACCTTCTACAACAATCCATCCTTCGGTCGTAATTCTCTCTGTATTTGAATATTCATCCTCGATTTCATTATAAGTTCTTACGGGCTCGAATTCGATTTTAATATCCCTATTTGTCGAGGAGTCTTTATAGGAGCCCCAAATTAATTTTCTTCTTTCGTGAGAGATATATTCTTCAATAGACATCCTCGTGAAGCGCCAGTTTTTTTGATCAATATAGGTTTTATGGAATCCATCATATTCATTTTTCAAAACAATATTCCCTTTGTTCCTTGAATACAAATCATCAAGAGTAGGCAAGAGCTTCGAGAGCGAATTACGACCATAAACCACAAAATCAAGATCACTCTTCACTGGGTGATGAAAACCGTGTAATAATGATCCAAATATCCCAAAGTCGTCAACTTGTAACTTAGATTCATCTAAAACAAATTCAAGGATCTCAAATGCTTTCTGGGCAAGAACATCTTTAGGATTCCGTTCGTTCATTAATTCCTTTAATCCAACATTTGGTTTTCTGAGCATAGC
>JAEORY010000407.1 GCA_016840645.1 Candidatus Borrarchaeota archaeon
ATCGTACAGGCTGAAGCTGCTGACAAACGTCAGAGACATGTCGAAAACCTGATCAAGAAAAGCAAATTGCCCAGGCCGTTGAAGATGCTTGAGGACTTTGATTTTGACTTCCAGGCCAAGTTGAACCGCCCACTGATCTTAGACCTGGCAACTCTGGACTTTATGGAACGAAATGCCTCTGTGCTCCTGATAGGCGATAACGGCACCGGAAAATCGCATATAGCTCAAAGTCTGGCACTTATCGCCTGTCAGAAAGAATATAGAACCTATTATACCACCCTAAGTGATCTGATCAATGATCTGAATGCTGGCGTGTATGAAAAGACCCTGGAGAAAAGAATCCGCAAGTATACCAACCCGCAGCTCCTGGTGATCGATGAAATGGGACATGATAGGCTTGAACTACAACTGGTTAAAGAGGCACATCTGTTGTTCAAGGTAATAGACCAGCGTTACAAGGATAATAAATCTCTGATCTTCACATCCAATGTTGAAGAAGAAGACTGGCCGGAGTTCCTTGGAGATCCTACTTCAACCAGTGCTCTCCTGGACAGGATCTTCCATCACTCTATAGTCGTGAAAGCCTACGGACCAAGCTACCGGAAATATCAAGGTGAGCTGCTACAAAAACAATACGGTGAAAAGAAGAAAACAGAAGACAAGAAAAAAGAATCGGGATAGAACCAGGTTACAATCCCCCGTAAAGCAAAAGGCACTGACATCGGTTGGTGCCTTTTTGTTTTGCTTATACTCAGAATATCAAGTTGTTATCATGATGCCTGTGGCAAAGCATCAGTTGTATGATTTACATCAAAAACTGCAACCAGAATATCGCAAGGAAATAACCAAAAAACACCCCTCTGGGAAACCGCATCAGATCAGCAACACAGAACAGTGGGTACGATAAGTTCAATTTGGTGGTAGCGTTTTACTTCCTCGTTATAATCACCCTCGTTATTATATGATATAGTAGATATTATTCCGTCTTCAGTACTTGTCCATATATAGTTACCACAAGGCGTAAATAGGAGATTTTCAATGTTGGGTATCGAAAACTCTTTTTCTATTTGAGGATTGGTAACATCGACTATTCTGAGTACGTCACTTGCTTTGCTATATAATGCTATTATATTGCCTTGGGGAGATACAGAAACTCTTTCATTGAGAGCTCTACTTTCAGAGCTAGAAAAATAACTCGAATAAAGTGAGATTTCATCATTTGAGATTTTACATTCATATCCTCCGATATTCTGATTAAGAAATATGCTCCTCCTGTGATTATTGTTCACTAAAGTTATCGGCAGAAAAAAGTTCCCATAAGAAATGCCAGAATAATACTTCTTACGAAATTTACTTTTAGAAATATCAGACCATTCTGGATAAGAGAAGATATAGCGACTGAATCTGAAATTAGAAAAATACTCACTCTTCTCCCTGTAATCCATAAAACAAACCATATGGTTCTTATCCACACTTAATTCAAGATCAATAATATAGTTCTCTTTATGATTATCAATCAGAATTTTGGGCTTCATTGAGGGTAAATCAAGCTCAATAATTTTACATGAAGTACCTATGATAAGTTTTTCTTGTGATTGAAACTTTAGATGCCTTAAATTTGATATCCCTTGATCATCGATAAAGAAGGTATCTATTAATACGCCATCAGTAACTGAGTAAACACTTAATAGAGAATCCTTCCCAAGAACCAAGAAATCCTCTGAAATATTTGCTATTGTAAATTCTTTCTTGAATGACAATTGGTGAGATAGTGAATCTGGAATAATAAAACGATCTATATGTTCCTGTGCCTCGCGCACATGGATGCCATTAGGCTGTTTATCTAAATAAGAATAATATGACGAAGGGGAATTGTACATTACTGCTTTAACCCAAACAAGACTATCAATCCGTTCTTGTGCAACTCTCCAATGATTCCTGAAATAGCGAATTTCCTTCTCACAATTTGATAATAATGCCGAATAATCTTCAATCGTGCCATTTATGTCGATTTCAGATAGATAAGACTGATAATCAGCAATGGTACCACTTGCTTCAAAAGATCTCCAGGTTATATTGTCAAGAGAATCTTCAGCTTCCTCTTTGTGTCTTAAATTATAATCTGATTCGTTACATAAATAGGTCACATATGCTTCGAATGTATTTTGCTCCTTCGTCTTCCGCCAATAACTAATTTCTTTGATATAGGGAAGAATAATTATTAAAGAAAATATTGATATCAGCATGAGAAAGACTACTCCAGCTAAAATACGAACAACTCTTTTTTCATTTTTCTTTCCCATCAGGAATACCTTTGATTATTTCTTCACTATCACTATATGATTTGTGAAGCAATTATGATATAATAAAACTACTGTTTATTTTCTTAGAATCTTAAAAACGGCAGGCTACATTACGTAGAAAATCTTCACATCGGGTGATCCGAAATTGATTGATAAATCTGTAAATGCTTTGATAGTACTGCTTACTTTCAAAATAAAAAAACCTTTCTTCAAAAACCCGATCCCAATTCCCCATAATCGGATGATTGGGACCAGGTTTCCGAAGAACATTATCCAGAGCTAAAAGAGTCCTTTCTTTGTCCAATGAAATAATTGGAATCCATAGCTGCTGTTTTAGTCTATTAGTGAAAGCCTGGATCAAAAATCCGGGCTTTATTATTGTTGCAGGTTGAAAGCTTGCTTCCAGGGTTTTCCATACTCAATAAAACCATTGATACAATCACTTTTTGAAAGTAACATAAAATTACTTATATTGTATTTATACGCTTAAAAGTAACATAAGAAGGCTTTTATTGTATATTTACACTGTAAAGTAAAATAACAAAAACTATATGTACTTTTTTGAGGAATGAAAGAAATTGAAAAATATCGCTCTGGTCATTTTGAGAAAGGTTTCGGCTATAAATTCTTTGTTCCAGAATTGATTAACGATGAATGGTCATGGAGGACTCCTAATATCAATAAGTTGCTGGAGAAGGCTGCAATTAAGCTTGGTGAATTAAACTCCTTTGCCAGATTAGTTCCGAATATTGATTTGTTTATTCAATTGCATGTAACGAAAGAGGCGGTTGTATCAAGCCGGATTGAGGGAACCCGAACAAATATGGATGAAGCTTTGCTTCCTATCGAAGAAATTAAGCCTGAGCGGCAAGATGACTGGTTGGAAGTGAAAAACTATATCACAGTACTAAATAAGGCTATTGTTGAATTACAAAATTTGCCTCTTTCTTCCCGTTTACTGAGGAATACACATAAAGCATTACTTCAAAGTGTAAGGGGTGAACATAAACTTCCAGGGGAATTTAGAACAAGCCAGAACTGGATTGGAGGTGCATCATTATCTGATGCAGTATTCATTCCACCTCAGCACCAGATGGTGAACTCATTAATGGGAGACCTGGAAAGTTTTCTGAATAATGATCAGATTGAGGTTCCTGCTTTAGTTAAAATTGCAATTGCCCATTACCAGTTTGAAACCATACATCCCTTTTTAGATGGAAATGGAAGAATTGGCCGACTAATGATTACCTTGTATTTAGTAATTGAAGGTATATTAGAAAAACCCTTGCTCTACCTGTCAGAGTATTTTGAGAACAACAAAGAGCTTTACTATGATAACCTGACCAGGGTCAGAACGCACAATAACATGCTTCAATGGATCAAGTATTTTCTTGTTGGCATCGAAATAACAGCCTCGAATGCAGTTGATACGCTCTCAAAGGTAATTCAGTTGAAGAATGATCTTGAATCTCAAATAAATTCAAATTTTGGTCGTAGAAGTAATTCTGCATTGACAATGCTTAATATTTTATTTCAAAATCCGGTTTCTACCATTGATAACGCAGCGAAGAAATGTTCACTAAGCTATAAAGCAGCAAATGATCTGGTAAGGATTATGCAGGAAAAACAGATGGTAGAGGAAATGACCGGACAAAGGCGTAACAGGATGTATATATTTAGACCATATCTGGATATATTTAATAATTAGCATAAGACAGATAGCTAATAATTTCCACCAAATCCTTCATCAAATCGAAGTTCGATATTTGGCTTCGCCGAGCTAAAGGTTCATCTATCCCCGCTACTAAATAAAGTCCACAGCGAAGCGTTCTGGACTTTTTTCATTTATGGCCTTAAGCTTGCTTGAAAGGCCATTAAGGGAAAAAGGACAGGGTGAACGTAGTGAACCAAGGCTTTCTTTTGTAAAGCTTCCCCAATTCGGACTCGCGATCCGCCTGCGGCGGAGAGACAACCGAGCCCGAAGGGCGAGCTCATGAGCGGAGCGAATAACACTGCCCCCACTTCTAAAGT
>JAEORY010000408.1 GCA_016840645.1 Candidatus Borrarchaeota archaeon
GGACTCTTGTTATACACAAAGTCTGTGATGGATTAACGCCAAGAATTGAGTATAGGGCTATAGCGCTTCATCCTCAGATTTATTGGTTTCCAAAGGATGCTGCTGGGGATAAAGGAATGCTTGTAACGGTTTCGAACCAGTTTGGATTTCCTGGGGATTTTAAAAGCTGGAATTGTAGCGACCTTTGTCAATATCTTTTAGCGCTAACACATGAAAAGTTATGTGATTTGTCCGCTGAAGAAGAAGGTAAGGACAAAAAGTCAGTTACTATTAATGTTACAGCAAAAAAGACCATAGATTATCCAGTTGTTAAGCGCATCCTTGATGCTGTACAACGTGCATCTCAAAAAGGTACTCGTCTAACAGGCGATATGGTTAATAAGTGGTTGAAGGAAAATGAACAAGCTGACTTAATGGATTTTGCTTTAAGTGTTATGCACTGGTTTGACAAAGGCAAAATTGCATGGAAAGAGATAGATTATCTTGAAGATGAGTATGCACCAGGAAAGGACATTATTGATTGGTCGTGGATTAAACGGCAGATGAGTTCTACGCCAGAAAGGATGAGTAAACTTCCTCCCCCGATTGCAGATCGCATGGTAGAATCCTCAGTAATGCCAGCCGAAGCCGTCCAAGCTAGATTTGATAATATCCTTCAGCGATTCATAAAAGGTAAACCCATCACATCTTCTACGTCAACAAATGCTGTCCGATTTGGGATTTCAGCGATTGCACATTTTAAAGCTGGAACGATACCTTTTCAATATTTACAGCAATTGGAATTGTGTGATCCATATGAATCAGTACTTCCTTGGTCGTTTATCCGACGGAACGTTTTGAGTTACGCTCAAGGAAAGATAGAAGCGGATGCTGACACTTCTTTAGCTGACACAATTTTGGATTGGCTTAAGGAAAGTCATCTATTACTTCTTCTTTATAAGGGCGATCCGAGTCAAGAAGAAGCCTTAGTTAAAGCTCTTAATGTACAATTACAGCATTACATAAGTCAAACCTTAGAGAATGACTTATGGATGAAGGCGCTTTTAAATTCACTGTCGTCAGAAAATGTAGCTGAGATGAAGCGAAGTCTTCAAGTGGAATTTGACTTGTGGTTACTTGACGCACTTTCTCCAGCAGTTAAGCAATGGAAGTTACCTCTCAGCCCTCATTCGTTTTCCACCGAACAAAAAAACCAAAAATCCTATAACAGAATGTATAAGATATGGGAAAAAGTAGTTAAGGAGTATTTGAAAAAATACAAAGAGGATTCGGGAAAGCGATTAACTGAAGCAATCTCTAGTTTTTATGAGCAAGTTGTATCTACATGGAAGACAGAACAACTGAAAGATTATAAGGCGAAGATTCCGTCTGCATCTAAAATACTGAATGCAGTTGAGAAGGGTAATTTGGAAGACTTGCTTGGTGTTTTATGTGAAGATTTCGAGAATGAAGTTGGAACTAAGATGCCATCTGAAATAAAAACTAAGTTACTATCTAGTCCTTATTTTAATGCTATTAGCCGTGAGGTTAAACTTCAAGGAATGTTAGATTAAACAAGGAGCAATTATGAGCACCGAGACTTTAGAGTATCTGGAACAAGTTCTCGAAGGTCTTCGAGCTAGATATGCTTCGGGTGATAAAAGTGTTGAAGTAAAACTTAGAGCTGTTGCAGCGCGGGTGGACCAACTTAAGTTGCATAAAGATTTAGGTAAACCACCAGCTACATCAGCATCAATCGGCAAACAATTTGCTCGTATCTTAAAGAGAAGACGCAGTTGTTGTCGTTAAAAAAGGATTGGGATATGAAATTAGTAGTCGAAGGCGAGATCAGCGCAACAAGTTATAAAAAACTTGTCGCTCGATTAAAACCCCTAAGTAAAAAACAATTGTGGGAAGTATTAGATCATTACATTTTTCATGTAATATCCGACGAGCATGTAGATGAATTGTTGAAACACCTGAATGAAAAAGCGTTAACAAACCAAAGCGGTGAAGTAGCGGCTTCGGCATCTGACGATGATTTATTTTTTACAATAGATCCAAAAGAACGGTTTCGTCCTCCTGTCCTCGCTACTATACCAACTGATGAAAATTTGGAACGATTCAAAACACAACTCGACTTACTTTATGATCAAAACTGTTTTGAGTATTATATCGAACCTGAAATAAAAGCAGAGGTCGCTAAGAAATTAATTTCTTTTGCGACTGCGTCAAATATTCCAGTATTGGATCATTGGAAAGAGTTTAGTGAGGAAGGGGTATAACCTTTGAAACTAGTCATCGAAGCAGCACATAAGGCTGGTGTTATAGCAGACGATCCAGACACAATGTATGTAGATGGTGGGCTTCTTGTACGTGTTAATATTGGAAATGAAGACAATCTTAAAAAATTAAAAATTAATAATCGTCTCTACTTTTATATAGATGAGGTTGGAGATCTAAGCCATACGGGCGGTGTATTCAAACACGATCCTACAGGAAGTGAAGTAATAGATCAGAGTGCATTTCGAGATGCAGCATTGATGTTATTTTCAATTGAGCCAAGGCGCTCTATTTTTGGAAAAGAAGACCAAAGAACCTTACATCGAGAAACTCTACGTTTAAAAGGATCACGTTTAACTCCATCCTATATGGAAATTAAAAAAGTTAAATTAGCCAAATCTGAAGTAGGCGGTCGAACCATACCTTATGCGTTTGTTACTGGCCGTATTTACCGAGTTAGAGATCCACGTTTAGATTATTTGCACTCAAAAGAAGAAACGCAATTTGGCAAAGGTAAATTTGATACTGATAATCTAAAGGTCTTGCCCAATGGACATTTCCTTCATCTCGTACTTAGTCCATATGCCGAACAGATTGAAAAGATTGTTGAACAGCAAAAGGAAGCATTTGAGCATTACTCTTCGTTGTATTCAGGAATGGAATCTGAAGATAAAGAAATGTGGGTGTCTAAGTATGAGCACACACGCAAGCTTTTAAAACCTCACGCTAATGAAATTTATAAATATAAAGACGGTCATATCTATTATATTAATACAGGCGGAAATTGGCAGGTTGATTCTGTTGCTGGTCTTAGAAATTTTGATGTGTATGATCGAGCTAGGGTGTACCAACATCTCGCAAACGAAGGTAAGCTGGAAGGTGATCTCACAAGTTTAAGGCAACTTTTATCGTCGAAATCCATCTTAGATCAGCGTAAATTATCTAATATATCTGCTGCATTACAACCTCTCGTTGTGGAAAGCAGAAAGAAAGATATAGAAGAACTTGAACGTAGGCAAAAGAAATTTGAGACATTAAAGCCGATGGACGGTCCTTTAGGGACTAACGATCTACCAGGACTAAAAGACGGGGTAACTCTTTTTCCACATCAAACTTTGATTCTTGCTGCTCTTAAAGATCGAGATCGGATGTTGGTGGATGCAGATCCTGGAGCCGGAAAAGCGCTTATGATCATCTGTGATATTTTACAGCAGATGAAGCAAGGTAAGGTACGACGACCATTAGTTCTTATGCCTGATTCTTTACTCTCCCAGTTTGCACAAGAGATCCGTCATTTTTCCGAATTGAACCCTTGGATAATTTCTACGGAAAGTATTAAACGTTGGGGAGAGACAAAAGAACTTCCTGAGTTTATTGAAGATGCAAAACGTGCTCCGAGAAATACAGTCTTTCTTACATCCTACACATGGATATCTTTAGAGCCAGAGATGGTTCCTAACGGGGAGATTTCCGAAAGTGGCGGTAAGATCTCTTATAAAAAGTCTAAGGTCTTTAATCGAGTAGGTATCCTATTAAATCGATTAGGGATCGATGCTATATTCCAGGACGAATGCCACATTCTGAGGGGTTCTAGCAACATGGCACGAGCAGCTATGGGATTGGCTGAAGTTCCTGTTGTGCGTGGATTAACAGGTACAGTAATGCCAGGGAATCCCTACGACGTAACAGCTTCAATGTCTCCTATCCATTCTTCTATTTTCGGTACAAAAGAAGATTTCATTAACGACCATACGGTTAATGGAAGTATTAATGAGTATAAAAAAGAGGCACCAAAACAAATACGACAAAAACTGAAAAACTTCGGAGTTCCATCAGTACGACGAAGTGCTTGGTCACATCTTCTTCCTAAAGTCCACCGTCATACTCATTTTGTTGAATTTACAGATGCACAGAAAAAAGCCTATACAGCGTTGTTGGTCAATATTTTAGATGAGATTCGAAAAGATCCTATCCTTTCCGTCCTTTTAAAAAAGATCGAGGACTCTTTAGAGAAGGGAGATGAGATCACAGCCGGACCTTTACTAGCTCGATTTACTCCACTGGATGTCT